>NZ_JAMXSG010000051.1:0-25233 GCF_024124365.1 Pseudonocardia sp. McavD-2-B | reverse complement strand
GCGCCGGTCGGTGCGCCGGACCGGGATGCCCGCGGCGTGCTCGGGGGCGACGGCGGCGTCGGCGGGGCCGCCGCGGTGCGGGCGCAGGCCCAGCACGGTCAGCAGGTCCGGGTCGTCGGGGTCGGGCAACCGTCGCACCGAGGCGCCGACACCTGCGGCCGCCAGCGCGACCCGCAGGTGGTGCAGCGCCGCACCGCAGGACACGATCAGTCCGAGCCCGTCCGGGTCGGTGGCCGGGAGCCAGCGGTCCAGGTCGGCGTGCAGATGCACCACGCCGTCGCCCAGATGCCACCACCACGGCTGGCTGTTGTGCAGCGACGGCGCGAGGCGTGCCAGGTCGAGCGCGGCGAGCACGACGCCGTGGTCGACCGTGTCCCCGCCCGCCACCCGGGCATCGAGGTCCATCGTCCGAGCATCGATGGCGCCCGGGACCGCGGCCAGAGACCACCGGCCCGGCTGCGTCCCGGCGTTCGGCCCTGCCCGGCGGCCGAGCACCGGCGGGAGCATCGCCCGACGGTCGGCAGAGGGCGGGGCCGCGGCGCTCCCACCCCGGGACCGGGCAGATCGGGGAGGGGGCGGCCGGGCCTCGCGACGCCCGCGGTCGGGCCGGTGACCTTCGGCCGTGTCGGGTCGGACCGTAAGGCCGCTGCGTGCCGTCGTCCCGGGAGCCGACGCTGGTCCGTACACCGACGTCCGGGAGGCCACGATGATGTACGGGTTCGGGATGCACGGGGGAGGGCTGCTCGCTGCGCTCGCGGTGGTGCTGCTCCTCGCGGCGGTGATCGCCGGAGGCGTGGTGCTGCTGCGTCGCAGCACGAGCGACCGCGCCGACCGCGCCGACCGCGCCGACGACCCGGCGGAGGACATCCTCGCCGAGCGGTTCGCCCGCGGTGCGATCGACGAGCAGGAGTACCACCGGCGCCTCGAGATCCTCGAGCAGCGCCAGCACCGCCGTCCGGGGGCGTGAGGCTGCGATGAGCGCGATCACCCCGTGGCCCGTCGTGGCCGGTGTGGACGGCTCCGCCTCGGCGCGCGCGGCGGTCGGATGGGCGGCGCGCGAGGCCCGGCTGCGGGACCTGCCGTTGCGCCTGGTGGCGGCCGTGCCGTGGACGAGCTTCCGACCGGTCGGCTGGCCGCCGCCGGGGCAGGGGCACGGGCGGGAGGTCGTGATGCGGCGCGCGGCCGAGCACCTCGACGCCGCTCGCGTCATCGCCGAGCGGACGCTGCCGGCGGACCGTGTCGCCGTCGAGATCCGCGGTGGCGGGCCCGCCGAGGTGTTGCGCGACGAGTCGGCGAGCGCCCAGGTCGTCGTCGTGGGCAACCGCGGCCTCGGCAGCGTCACCGGCCTGCTCGCAGGGTCCGTCAGCCAGGCGCTCGCCGCGTCGGCGGTCTGCCCGGTGGTGGTCCACCGCGGCGTCGCGACTCCGGCGGGCACGGTCGTCGTCGGAGTGGACGGGTCGCCGGACGGTGAGCTCGCCCTGGGTTACGCGTTCGGCCAGGCGCGCCTGCGCGGCGCCGCCCTGGTGGCCGTGCGTGCCCGGGGCGAGGAGGTCGTCGAGCCGGTGGACGCCGCGGTGCCGGACCCGGCGACGGTCGAGAAGCAGGAGGCGGCGGCGCTGGACGACGTCCTCGACCTCTGGCGCCCGAGGTATCCGGACGTCGCGGTGCATCCGCGGCTGGTGTCGGACCGCGCCGCCTCCGTGCTGGTCGGCGAGTCCGGGGGCGCGCGGCTCGTCGTCGTCGGGTCGCGCGGGCACCGGGCCCTGGCCGCGATGGTCCTGGGGTCGGTCAGCCGGGCGACCGTGCACCGTGCGCACTGCCCGGTCGCGGTCGTGCGCGGGACGGCCCGCCGGCCGCGCTGAACGGAGCCGGTCGACGCGACGTGAGGGCGACCGGCGGTGGTTACCGGACCGGATCGGATCGGCCCGAGCGTCTCCACGCGTCGTCACGACGTGGGCGATCGCAGCCCGCTCACCGCCGAGCCCGCCGCGCCGGCTCGGGGCCCGGCCGCTCCCCGTCGGCGGCCGGACCCCGGGGACCCGCTCAGCCCGCAGCCACCCCGTGCCTCCCGGGCGTCCGGGACGGGCGGTCGGCGGGCTGCTCCGGTGGCGCGCCCCCGGAGCGCAGGACGAGCGGGGTGAGCCCGCCGAACACCACGACCCCGAAGACGGCGAGTGCGACGGCCGACCAGCCCGGGAGCGATCCGCTGGTGAGCAGCACGAACGCCGGGATGGCCGCGGTGACCCAGGCCTGGATCGCGGTGACGGCTCCGGTGTAGCGGGCGATCCGCTCCCGTTTGAGTCCGAGCAGGACGAAGAACAGACTCCAGAGGAACGCCCAGTACAGCCAGATCACGCCGAATGCGGCGTCGCCGACGATGGAGAAGTTCGCCCACGAGTACCCCAGCGCGGAGACGGCGACGAACAGCGAGAACCAGCCGACGCCGGTGCTGTCGAGGCCGGCGAGCTGGCCGATGCCGACGTAGAGGTAGGTGAACCCGAACAGGTACAGCCCGGACGCGGCGAGGATCTTGGCCGGGTCCGTGCCGGCGGTGAACAGCAGGAACGTCGGGGTGACGACCTGCAGCGCGCCCACGAACAGGTTGATCGGGGCCGCGGACCGGCCCTCGACCAGGCCCAGCAGCATGAGGCCGTTCACGAACAGCACGGCCCCGACGTAGAACAGTCCGACGGTGCCCATGGCACTCAGCCCGCCGCTGCCCGGGGGACGCCCATACCGGGATCGATCCGCTCGGGACCGGCCTTGTCGGGGCGCACCGGGAAGTCGAAGATCTCGGTCGGGATGTAGACCGTCGAGCACGAGTTCGGGATGTCCACGACGCCGGAGAGACGGCCCTCGATCGGCGCGGCGCCGAGGATCATGTAGGCCTGGATGTCGGAGTAGCCGAACTGCTGCAGGTAGTCGATCGCGTGCAGACAGGCCCGCTGGTAGGACAGGTGCGAGTCCAGGTAGCGCTGCTCGCCGTCCAGAGTGACGGAGGTGCCGGAGAACGCCAGCCACTCGCTGTACTGCGGGTCGGTACGTCCGGGCATGAAGACGGCGTTCTCACCGACGCCGTAGAGGTCCATCCCGCCCTTGATCACGTCCACGGCCAGGTCCATGAACCCGCCCATCTCGATCGCGCCGCAGAAGGTGATCTCGCCGTCGCCCTGGGAGAAGTGCAGGTCGCCCATCGACAGCTTGGCGCCTTCGACGAACACCGGGTAGAAGATCCGCGAGCCCCTGGTGAGGTTCTTGATGTCCTGGTTCCCGCCGTTCTCCCGGGGCGGTGCGGTGCGGGCGGCCTCTCCGGCGACGCGATCGAACTCGCTCCCGACAAGGTTGGAGAGGATCGCCGAGTCCGGCTGCGGCGGCAGGGCCAGCGGTGGCACCCGCTGCGGGTCGGTGTCGATCAGCCGCTGTTCGCGGGCGTTCCAGCGGGCGAGCAGCTCGGTCGAGGGCGCGGTGCCCATCAAGCCGGGGTGCACGATGCCGGTGAACGACACGTGAGGAACGTGCCGGGACGTCGCGACGCCACCCCGGAAGTCCCAGACGACCTTGTACGCGTCGGGGAACTGCTCGGTCAGGAAGCCTCCGCCGTTGCGGGTGGCGAACACCCCGGTGTAGCCCCAGCCCTGGCCGGCCAGTGGTCCGGAGTCCTCCTGCGGGATCGGGCCGACATCGAGGATGTCGACGATCAACAGGTCGCCGGGCTCCGCGCCGAGGACCGAGATCGGCCCGGACAGCACGTGCACCGAGTTCAGCGGCGCGTTGAGGATGTCGTCGGCGGAGTCGTCGTTGCGGATGGCGCCGTCGAACCACTCCCGGCAGTCCACCCGGAACGTGTCACCGGGACGGACCTGGACCAGCGCCGGGATGTCGGGGTGCCAGCGGTTGTGGCCGACGATGCGCTGCTCGGTGAAGCGCTTCTGGGAGTCCAGTGGGAAGACGACCTCGGGCATGTGGATCAGAGCTCCAGGGTGGTGGGAGTGACGGAGGGTGCCGTGTCCGCCCGGTCACGGGCGGGGAAGGCGGTGGGCGGCGGCCGACGCAACGGGCTGCCGCGCGGTGCGTGGTCGCGCGGGGATACTCGTGACGACCTCGGGCTCGGCGCGCGAGCGCTCGCAGCGGTCGATGAGAGCGGTGGCCGGTCCCTGTCCGAGCAGCGCGACACCGGACCATCTCCGGGGCGCCGGGGTGTCGCAGACCGGGCACGCCCGGCTGCCGGGAGCAGCCCCCAACGGCAGACGGGCGTCGAACTCGCCGTGCTCGCGACAGCGGTAGGAGTAGGTGGCCATCATCGGCTCCAGTGCTCGGGGACCGGTCGATCGAGGGTGCTCGCGGCCGGGACCCGGAGCAATGGCCGGACGGCACGGCGTCAGGGGCCGAAAGGCCCCGTCCACCGAGTCGATCGCCCCCTGTCCGCCTGGTGTCTCGTCCACCTAGCTTTTCGATGAGCGAACGGAGGCGGTCCCATGAACCGGCTGGCTCTGCAGCTGCGGGACCTGATCGTGGCTACGGACGAGTACCGGCGGGCCGAGGCCGCGGCCCTCGGGATCGGTGTCGCCGAGGCGGCGGCGCTGGGCGAGATCCACCACCGGGGTCCGCTGCCCCCGTCGGCTCTCGTGGTGCGGCTCGGGATCGCGTCGGCCAGCGTCACCGCCCTGCTGGACCGGCTGACCGTCGCCGGCCTGGTGCAGCGGGAACCGCACCCCACCGACCGGCGCAGCGTGCTGGTCACGCTCACCCCGCGCGGGCGGGCGGCGATCACTGCGATGTTCGCCATGTTCACCGAGGACATCCTGGCGGCGGTGCACGCGGCGCAGCCGGAGTACGTCCGTATGTTCACCGATGTCCTCGGCCGGATCGCGGCGTCGCTGCGGGAGCGGCTCGTCGACGAGACCGCGTTCGCCGAGGAACTCGCGGCCCGCACCGGCGCCGCTGACGGGGATCCGGTCGGACCGGTCTGAGAACTGTCTCGGGAATCCAGCTACTCGGAATCCGCCAATTCCGGGTGATTGGCGTCTCCGCGGATTCTTCGGCCGGACGGTCCTGTTCCGGCCGGGGTCGGTTCCGGCATTCTCGCCCTTGTGGGAGACCCCGAGACGCCGGTCATGTCATCGCACGAGCGCATGCGCCTGCGCACCGCCGCACTCAGCGCCGCGGCGCACTACCCGGGACCGGTCGGCGAGCTGCTCGCCCGCGAGATCTGGGCCTGGGAGGAGTTCGGCCACCGGATGGCGGCGGACGGTCTCATGAGCCGCCTCGTCGCACACATCCTCGACCGGAGCTAGTCCGCTCCCCGCTCTCCGCCCCGCGGCCGTGCAGCTCCCGGCCGCGGGGCCGGTACCGTTCCCGGCGCACGACCTGCGGACACACCCGTGACCCCTGCCTGGTGGGCGGGTCCACGGGTGTCACCGGATCAGAACGTGGTGCCGATCGCCGGGTCCGGGCCGGTGCTCTGGGCCCCGGTGCAGGCCGGGTCGTCCCGTACGTGCCGGAAGCTGCGCGGGGTCTGCAGCAGCGGGTATGCGGGGTCGGCGTGCCGGCCGACCAGGCATGCCCGGCCCTTCGGGATCGGGTTCCAGCACCGCTCGCAGAGGCGGATCTCGTGCCCGCTGATCATCATCGCCCTCCTGTCCGACGCCTCCCGATGATCGCCGGAAATCGCGCGCCGATTCGCCGTCCGGGTGGAGCAACAATGGAGGAAGAATGCAGGCGGAGAACTATGTAGCCACGGGTGAATCTCGGCATCTCAACGATCCGGCCGGGCCGGGACGGGGGATCGCGGACCTCCCGCCCTCCTTCAGAGGCCGATCGGGGCGGGGTCCTCGGCGCGTGCCCAGGCGATCGCGGCGTCGAGGTTCGCGCGGTGGAACCGCCGGATCTCCGGGTGCAGTACCGGACCGGCCAGCACCGGCGCGAGCTCGGGCAGCAGCCCGTCCACGGCCAGCGCGAGCCGGCGGACCCGCCGGTGGTGCTCGAGCACGAACCCGGCGTGGCGCACCAGTGCGGGCAGGCTCTCCCAGCCGGGCGTCGACGGCGCCGTGAGCACCAGCCCGCGGAGCTCGGCGTGGTCGGTGAGCCAGCGGTCCAGCTCGCGGCCCAGGACGTCGAAGTCGGCGGGGCGGAGGGGGCGCTCGACCCGGACGACGGCGACGCCGCCGGTGCCGTCGAGATCGACGGCGAACCCGGCGCGGGGGAGGCCCGTCAGCCACGCGACGGCCCGCTCCCGGTCGTCGGAGCCGAACACCCGCAGCGAGTACGGCAGCAGGACGGCCAGCACCCGGGCGGCGAGCCGGACGGGCTCCCGGTCGGTCACCATCGCGTAGCCCTCGACCAGCGACGTCGCACGCACGCCGAGTGCCAGGTCCTCCCACACAGCGTCCGGCGCGATGCCGTCGACACCGTCCTCGACGAGGGCGAGCACACGCAGCCGCGTGTGGTCGGCGGCCGCCCGGTCGAGCATCGGGACCACGACGGTCTCCAGGTCCCGACGGGTGATCATCCCGCTCACGCGGATGCCGTCCACGCCGTCGGGGAGTCCGTCGACGGTGGTGATCATGTGGGTCCCCTCCCTCTCCGTGGCCGGAAGCGCCGACGGTGGCCCGCCGAGCGGGACCGCGCCAGGTCCGGACGTCCCGGCCGGAGGGACTGGTGGTCCCGTCCGGCTCGTGGCGACCCGGCCCTCGCGGGCCGTTCGGCACTGGCCGCGGTGCCGGCGTTGTGGCGACCCTGTCACCAACGATGCGGAGCCCGGCGGCCCCGGAGGCGGCCGGCGGCTGGTGGGAGGTGCTCATGTCCGGTGTCGGGCTCGACCCGGGGACGGCGCGGACGGTCGTCCACGACGGCGACGGCGGGTTCGTCTTCGACGAACCGTCGGTGCTCCTGACGACCGGTCACGGCCGGCGCGCCCTGCCCGTGCTGATCGGGCTGGAGGCCGAGGCGCTGACGGGGCGTCTCCCCACGGGACGAGAGGTGCAGCGACCGTTCCGCCACGGCGTCGTCGCCGACCTGGACGCCGCGCGGACATACCTGCGCGCGGTCGTGCGGCGGGCCGTCCCCCGCCCGTGGGCGCGCACGCGGGCCACCGCCGTGATCGGGACCCCGGTCGGGGCGACCCGGCTCGAGCAGCGGGCCCTGCTGGAGGTCGCCGACGAGGTCGGGATCGGCCAGGTGTACGCCCTGGTCTCGCCCGTCGCCGCCGGTCTCGGGTGCGGGATCGACCCACTGGACCGGCGCGCACACCTGGTCGTCGACATCGGTGCCGGGACGGCGGAGATCGCCGCGTTCTGCTTCGGGGACGTTCTGGCCCACCGGTCGCACCGGTCCGGCGGGGACGTGATGACCGGTGCCCTGCTGGGGCACCTGCGCGGGCACCACCGGCTGTCGGTGCCCGCGGCCACCGCGGAGGCGCTCAAGTGCGCCGCGACCGGTGAGGACGGCGCCCGGGACGGTGGCCGGGACCTGTCCGTGCAGGGCCGCGACACCGCGAGCGGTCGCCCGCGCACGCTCACGCTGCCCGTCGGTGAGGTGCTGGAGGTGCTCGCGCCGGTGACGGCCTCCGTCGTGGGCGGTCTCGTCGGCTGCCTGGACGACCTGCCCGTCCAGGTGCTCGACGACGTGCTCACCGACGGTCTGCTGCTGGTCGGGGGCGGGTCGCTGTCCGCGGGCATCGCCCGCTCGCTCGAGACGGCGTTCGGCGTCCCGGTCAAGCACGCCGAGAACCCGACGACCTGTGTGGCCGAGGGTGCGGCACGGGCGACGCTCCGCCCGGAGGTCCTCGCCGCCTACGCGCAGCACTGACCGCGCAGCTCCGGCCCGCGCGCCTTCCCCCGGTGCGCGGGCCGAACCGCTACCGGCCGTTGGTCCCGGCCTCGCGGGTCCGGCTGCTCTTCCGGCACCGGCCTCCGTGGTCGGACCCTGCGGTGCGACGGGCGCACCGGGCGCCCGCGGACGGTGAGGAGACACCGCGATGGAGCGTCACGAGGAGGCCGCACCCCGCCCGGTCGGCGAGCCGGGAGCCACGGCCGCGACCGAGGGGAGCCTGCGCGACCGCGCGGTGCGGCGGTTGCGCAAGCAGGCGGAGTTCCGCACCCATCTGCCCGTCTATCTCGTGGTCAACGCCATGCTGATCGCGATCTGGGCGTGGACCGGGAACGGCTTCTTCTGGCCGATCTTCCCGCTGGTCTTCTGGGGGATCGGGGTGGTCGCACACGGAGTCGAGGCATTCGGTCCCGACACCGTCACCGAGGACCGTATCCAGCGGGAGATGGACCGGATGCGCCGCTGGTGATCGCAGTCGGGCGAGACGGCGCACCTCCCGTCCGGCGCGGGAGGACGACAGTCCCGTCAGGTCGTGCCCCTCGCCTCGGGGAGGGGCACGACCGGCGGGTGCACCGTGGGCGGCATCGCCGACGGAGGGGGTTCCCATGACGGGGTCGAGTCGCTCGGATCGAGGGGCCGTCGTCGCCGTACTCGTGACGGTGGCGATCGCTGCTGCCGGATGCGGGTCGTCCCCGCCGTCGTCCCCGGTGACGCCTGCTCCGACGTCCCCCGCCGCCGCGCTGCCGGCACCCGCCACCGGGGGTGGTGCGGGACGACCGGGTGATGCCCACCGCGGCCCGGCGCCGACGCCGGTGCGCTCCCCGCACGCGATGCACCGGAGTCCGTTCCCCGGTGAGGGGCTGTCGGGGACGGAGCTCCGGGAGCTGCAGGCGGCGGTCGACGAGGGTCACCAGCCGTGGCGGACGGACGCGTCGGCCGTGGCCGAGGTGTTCGCGGACGCGCGGTTCGGATGGAGCGCACCGCGGGCCGTCCCCCTCGATCCGCACACCGTCGAGGTCACCGACCCCCGTACCGGGTCGACGGTCGTGCTCCGGCTACGACAACCGGTGCGGACGGGGGCGACGGGCATCTGGACGGTCACCGCCGGCGTGTGGACACGGTGACCGTCGACGCCGCGCGGACGGGTCGGTCGAACTCACCGACGCCGGACGCAGCGCGACGACGCCCGGGTGCTCGGCGGCCGAGGCCGGTCGGCACGCCGAGCGGGTGGTCACGTCACGACGTCGCGGCCTCGGCCCGGGCGTGCCGGGGGGTGCCTGCCGGTGCGACCCGCCCGATCCGGATGCCCTCGAAGTCCCGGACGACGAGGTCCGCGCCGAGGGCACCGGCGTGCACTCCCGCGTAGTCGAAGAACCGACCGTCGTCGTCGACGGTTCCGATGTGGATCCCGCGAAGTCGGTCACGGTCCGTCGTGTGGTCATCGAGTGCTCCTTCGGTTGCGGTCGGTCATCGATCTCCGTCGGGGCCCGCTCCGGTGGGGCTCCCGGCGCGGGCCCCGACGGAACCGTTCGGCTCCGCCGGCGCGAACCAGCCCGGTTGCGGCCCGTCGACCGGCGAGGCGGGGGACGCCGTCCCCGGGGCCCGTTCCCACGTGACGGACGGTGCCGCCCCGTCGGGGTCGGGGTGCCCGAAGAAGCGGAGCAGCTCCACCGGGAACGGCATCACGAGGGTGCTGTTCTTCTCCACCGCGACGTCGGCGACGGTCTGGAGCAGCCGCAGGTGCATCGCGCCGGGGGTGTGCGCCATCGCCGCCGCCGCGGCCGCGAGCTGCTCGGAGGCCTGTCGCTCCCCGTCGGCGGCGATGACCCGCGCCCGCCGCTCGCGCTCGGCCTCGGCCTGCCGGGACATCGAACGCTTCATCGACTCGGGCAGCGAGATGTCCCTGAGCTCCACGAGCTCGATGCGCACCCCCCACGGCTGCTCGGTCGGCGCGTCGATCACCGCCTTCAGCTCGGCGCTGATCCGGTCACGGTCGGAGAGCAGGGTGTCCAGGTCGGCCCGGCCGATGATCGTGCGCAGGGAGGTCTGGGCGACCTGGGACACGGCGTGCGTGTAGTCCTGGACGTTGACGATCGCCTTGACCGGGTCGACGACGCGGAAGTACACGGCCGCGTCGACCTCGACCGTCACGTTGTCCCGCGTGATCGCACCCTGCGGCGCGACAGCGAGCACCACGACCTGGGTGCTGACCTTCACCATGCGGTCGGCGAACGGGACCAGCAGCCGCAGACCGGGCTCCCGGACGTGTCCGAGCACCCGCCCGAACCGGAAGACGACACCGCGCTGGTACTGCTGGACGATCCTCAGGCACAGGGCGAGGACCACCACGAGGACCAGCAGCACGGCGATCCCGACCGACGACCAGGTGGACATACCCGTACTGTCCGTGCACCCCGCGCGGCCCGGGCAGGGCCTTCCGGCCCGTCCCGCCGGGACGACGGGCCGAGGTCCCCCGCGATCCCGGCCGGAGGGCCCTGGCCCGCAGAGCGGGCCGCCCGGCACGGTCGGGGCACACACCGGGCTCGGGAGGCGGGATGCACGCACAGGTGGGTGACTGGGTGGTCATCGAGGGGCGCTACCTCGACGACCGGCGCCGGCAGGGGCGCATCATCGAGGTCCTGCACGCGGACGGCACACCGCCGTATCGGGTCCGATGGGTGGAGGACGACCACGAGACCCTGGTGTTCCCCGGGCCGGAGGCCCACATCGAACCGGTTCCGGTGCAGCGCTAGGAAGGGCCGCCCGGCCGAGGGCCCCGACGACCAGAGCGGCGGGGTCACGGCGGTGGCGGAATTCCGTCGATCGGCTACCTCCTGGCCGCCCTGGCTCACGTCTCCCTCCTGGACCGCTGCTGCGTCCGTTGCTGGGCGCCGGGGTCTACGGCTGCTGAACGGTGGGGGTTGGCCGCACGCCGCGATCCTCGTGGAGGCCGCTCCTCTCGGCTGATCCATTGATCGCGGCGCCGTGTGCAGCCTCGCTGGCCATGAGCCGACGCGCACGCTGAAGGGGTTCATCAGACCAGTCCGACGGCTTCAGAAGCGTCTGGTCTACGAAGGGCTCTTGCCGCCGGATATCCCCGATGCCTTGATCACGATCGACAACCCCAGCTTCGCCATCCGCTTTGAGGTCCCGGACAAGTTCCGCGACGTGCTCTGTCCGGACGGCTGACCTCCTCGCGAGCCGCTGCTCGCATGTGACGACGGCGTCACCGACTTCCGATCGGACTTGCTGACTCAGAGCTCGAGCGGGAAGCGGGCGATCACCTGGGCGGCGAGATCCTGCGTCCGTGCGTCGATGTCGGCAACAGTCCACGAGTCCTTCGCCCAGAGACCCGCATTGAGCGCCAGCCCGTTCCGGTAGCCGATCTCTCGGCCGTGGGAGTCCTTGCGGTCGCGCTTCTCGACGAACGACTTGTTGCCGAGGGTGCTGTTGTACGCGGTGATCGTCAGGTTCCCAAGCCGGTGAGTATGGGCCTCTTGAGCGGCTGCGGCAGCCTCGGGGCCACCGAGCATCTGCACCCATGCCGGAGGGAGGTTCCGCCCTTGGGGCAGCACGTGCTCGATGGTGAAGGTGTAATGGCCCTTCTCCTGAATCCAAAGGTCACGCCACGTCTCCTTCGTCATTGCGTCCTCGGCCAGCGCCACGAGGATGAACCGGACGACGTCGGAGTTCTCGTCATAGACGGGGCCGTCCAGGCGATCGCGGAATTCGGCGTCGCCGGCGGAGACGCCCACCAGATCACGGGTAATCCTCGCGACGACGTCGTCCCCCGTCACGCCGTCGAGCTTCTCGACGATGGTCATGAAGAGCTTCGGAAGCGCGTAGGTCTGTGGGAACCCGGTCAGGTTGCGTCGGACGAAGAAGCTCGTGAGAAGTCGGACCACTCTGACAAGGTGTGCGTCCGAGACGGCGAGTTCTTGCCGCCTGGAGATCAGCCACATCACGAGGATGTAGGACGGAGCACCTTGGGCACGCATCAGCTGGCGGAACGCCGTGTCGAGCGACGTCGGCTCGTCGAGCTCGGTCACGCAGGTGATGCGGCCGTACACGGCGCTCGCGGCGACGAGCTCTTCCATACGTGCCCGGATGTCGCCGGTTAGCAGCTTCTCGTAGATGCGGATCAGCTTGCTCTTGGTGGCGACCTGCGCGTTCGGCACCTCCGGAAGCTCGGCCTTGAAGGCGTTGTAGAAGTGCCGGAGGAACCGCTCCTGAATTGCATACGAGTCGCCCAGGTTGGTGAGCATCTCGTTCCACAGTTTGAAGGCGTCGTCGACGTCGAGGCCGTCCCCGGCGGAGGCTGCCAGGAGATGGTTCTTGATCAGGTCGACGGGGGTGAGTGCCATCCCGCGGTTGTTGAGCGACTCGAAGAGGACGAAGGCGTCGGCGTGGCTCTCCACCTCGATCTTAACGAGGATGGCCTGCTGCGTCGTCGTGAGGACCCGACGAGCGGCATCGACGGGGCCGACGGAGTCGGACTCGGCGAGTTCGCTGATGGCGGTGCGGAAGTACTGGTAGCACTTGTAGACCTTGCGCGCCTTGAAGTAGGGCTGCTGCTGAGAGTCGACGTCGAGGCCAGCGAGGGTCAGGACCCGACGGTAGTCGTCCAGGTTCTTACCCTGGGTCTGCGGGGTGACCCTCAAGCGACCGCCGTCGAGGACGAGTCGCTTTCCCAGACTGATCATCGCGAACTGGCCGTTCCCGTCCAGCTCGGCCTCGTGCTCTCGCAGGACAGAGTAGATGGCGGCGAGGAGCAATGAGAGGGTCGTGGCGCGCTGCTGGCCGTCGATCAGTTCGAGAACCGTGCTGTCGACGGCGTCCTTCGTCTGGTTCAGCGTGATGATCGTGCCGAGGAAGTGGGCGCCCTCGGCCTCCACGAGATCCTGGAACAGGTCCTCCCACTGCGCCTTCTGCCAGGAGTACTCCCGCTGGTAGCGCGGGATCCGGTAGACGATGTTGCTCTCCATGCTGAAGAGTGCGTGGATCGGGTACTGGTTGGCGGACTTGATCACAGTGGTGGTGTCCTCGGCTGCAGTGCGGTTGGGGAGCGTGAGTAGGTCAGCGTCGGTCTGTCATCCGGAGCCGTGGCCTCCCGACTCCGCATCACGGACGAGCGGGGCAACCTGGTCCAGCCGCGCCCGGATCACCGACCCCACCTGGCGGACGTCGAAGCGGGCGGCGGTGGCCCGGTAAACGGCGAGGGGATCACTCCATCCGAGACCGGCGGCCTCCTCGGCCATGACCGCTGCCAGCTCGGCGGGAGGGATCTGGTCGAAGTAGCGCACGCCGCGCGGGCGCACGCGGACCTCGGGTCGGTCGGGAAGGCGGAAGGTCGCGTGCTTGTGGCCCGCTTCGCCGAGGGGCGCATCCTTGACCAATCGTCCCTGACGGAGCGCAGTGCTCAGCGCCGAGTTCAGCGCCTTCGTGATCAGGGACCCGACCCGCTGTCCGTTCGCACCGTGGACGTAGGCCGTGTGCAGACGGGCTCCTACGACCGGACCCTCGACGGCCACCACGGCGACCAGGCCGTCCACCAGCTCCCGTGATGACGCGCCCTGGGCGGGCACCGTCGACCCGGTGAACTCCTCGTATCCGATCTCGACGGTTTGCGGTGTGCCCGATCCTCCGACTGGCCCGGGTTCTACAACGGCGCCCATGGGGACGGGACTCCCGACGGCCACCGGGTCCGACGGGATCAGCTCATCGACAGCCGGTCCTGACACACCAGGGGTAGGCACGACCGGACTCGACACGAGCCGCGCCGAGGCGGTCGATTCGGTCGTCAGCGGCGCGGGTTCCGGCAGATCAGTGGGCAGGGATGAGACTGTCTCGCTCACGAGCGGCTGGACCATCGGAAGTCCGAAGGCCGGGGTGACGGCCTCGCTGTCCGACTCGTCGTACACGTCGGCGGGTTCGTCCGTCGGGCCTGCCGTCATCCAGCCCGCCGGGTGGATGTCCAGCTCGGCGAGCGTCGCCCACAGTGGCTCCAGCGCAGCCACCGGGTCCCGGTAGAACTCGGACTCCAGGATCCGGTGGAAGCGCCAGCCGCAGCGCTCCAGCTCCCGCTGTCGGCCCATGTCCCGCTGGTAGGCCTCCGGGCCGTGCCAGAAGTCGCCGTCACACTCGATCGCGAGCCGCCGCGTGGGGCCGACGGCGACGAGGTCGATCGAGTAGCCGAGCGACTCGAACTGCGGGATGAGGGTGTAGCCGCGGCTTGCGACGCGGTTGTGCACCCGCTGCTCGAACAACGAGCCGAAGGGAGCCACCGGCATGTCCTCGGGGACAAGCCCGGTCGTCGCACCCTCGTGCTCTCCGACGCCGCGCGCGGCGATGCCGTAGCAGTAGTCCAGGAGCTGGTAGCGCATGTCCTCGGGGTTGGTGAGGGTCGCGCGATCCACCGAGTGGAACACCCAGAGCTGGTCCTTGGCGCGGGACGCGGCCACGTTGTACCGCTGCACGTACATCGTCTGCGTCAGGGCCGTCAGCCGACGCTCGGGTCCCGGCGCCGCCACCATCGACAGGAAGACCACGTCCCGCTCGGAGCCCTGGAAGTCCGCCGCGTCGCCGCAGCGCAGGTCCCGCGCCGCCCACTCCTCCGGTGTGATCCGGTCGAGCAGCGCCTTCTCGATAGCCTTGGCCTGGCCCGTCCCGAGCAGCGAGATCACGCCGATGGTCCGTCCGTCGTAGGCCGGGTCGGCGATGCACTTCTCCACCTGCGCCACGATGGCGTCGACCTCGGCGGGATTCGTCCGGGTGCTCGAGGAGCCCTTCTCATAGCCGCCGTGAACGAACACCGGCTTCACGGGCTCGAGGCGGTGCGCGCCGAACTGACGGACGGGGATGAGGCGGACACCGTCCGGCTCGTAGGCGATCCGGTTCGAGAAGCCGATGATCTCCGGCACGCAGCGCCTGTGCTCGACGAGCGTGATCATCCCGCTGAAGCGCATCTTGGCCTCGTCGAACAGCGACCGCTGCGGGTCCTGCCACGTCGAGCGGAACTGGTCGTCGAAGAGGTACTGCGAGCCGAGGTCGCGCAGCTCCTGCTGGTCGACTCCGACGGCCGACGGCGAGACCTGACGGTCGTCGCCGATCACGACGATCTTGGGGGCCAGATACTGCAGGAACGAGGCCTCGATGCCCGCCTGGGAGGCCTCGTCGACGATGACGACGTCGAACATGTCGGGCTGCACGTCGAACTGGTCCGCGATCCGGTACAACGGCATGATCCACACCGGCACGGCGGGACGGCATCGATCCATGGCCGAGCGGATCTCGCGCCGCCGCTGCGCCGCGTACGTCCCGGTGCCCTTGCCCAGTCGCTTGACGAGCGCGGCGTACTGCTCGAGGGATGCCCGCGAGCCGCGGGTGAGCCTGCCCGGAGCGACTGCGTGGTCCCAGGCGCGGATCGCGGACAGCTCGGTGACGTGGCCCCGGATGCGCTCGTCGACGACGAGGATCTCGCGCTGTAGCGCGTTGACGTCCGCAGCATCCTGGGACGACAGCCAGCTCGACGCCACTGCGTGGCGCCACCCGTCCTCGATCTCCGGAATCCGCTCGTCCCACACGTGAGAGTCGGGCGTGCTTGCGACGGCGGCCGCGAGCCCAGGGGCACCCGCGATACGGGAACCGAGCTCGTCCCGGTGACGAAGCAGCTCACGAACGTCCCAGAGTCTGGCGAGACGTTGGTGCGCGGCCGCGTAGGCTCGGTCGTCGCGTGAGCGGGTCGCTCGAAGAAGGTTCGAGAGCACCGGTGCGGCATCTGACTCGCGCTCGGCGTCGACCAGCGCGGAGACGGCGTGATCGATGCGCGCCGTGGCCGAGGCGGCCTCCTCGGCCGTCTGGACGGCTGTGAGTACGGCGAGGTACCGCTCGACAGAGCCCGGGTTCAGCCAGGCCGGTCTGGGTAGATCGAGAGCCGCCACACGGCCGTCTTCGGCCACCAGACGGGCGTCCAGCCCGAGGAGCCTGCCGAGCGATTCCGCTTCGGCCCGGTGCCATTCGAGCCGCTCGGCCGGCGTGTCCTCTGGTGGGATCACGACGGACGCGGGCCAAGCGCGGTCCAGAGCATCCAGGACGTGGTTCGCCTCGACCCAGAGCAGGAACGCACGAACCTGCGGTGCGGTGGTCGGCGCGAGGCCGTTCACCCGGACACGTGCGAAGAACGACTCGGCGGTCTTCACCGCGCGTGGCGTCAGCAAGCCCTGCTTGGGCAGCCCGTCCGCGCCCAGCTTGATCGTGTTCCCGGCATCGAGATGCGCGCCAACGCCGTGCGCGCCAGGGACGAGGAGACCGATGTCGTCACCCTGGACCGTCACCGTCGTGGCAGGCCCGAGGTCGGAGACCAGTCGGCCGGCCTGGTCGATCAGGCGGCCGAGCTCACTGTGCCGCCCTCCCCACACCGAGCCGCGACCGCGTGCGAGGTCGGTAGCGGCTTCCGGGATCCAGTCCTCGTGACCACCGAGGAGCTCGCGCGTGTCACGGAGCAGCACCTCGATGCGGTCGGCGAGCAGCCGCCGTGTCTCCGCGTCCAGGGCCGATGCGGGTGCGTACACGGCGTCCG
The DNA here is from genome assembly GCF_024124365.1 of Pseudonocardia sp. McavD-2-B. Taxonomy (NCBI): domain Bacteria; kingdom Bacillati; phylum Actinomycetota; class Actinomycetes; order Pseudonocardiales; family Pseudonocardiaceae; genus Pseudonocardia; species Pseudonocardia sp. McavD-2-B. The sequence goes on along the minus strand of NZ_JAMXSG010000051.1, from coordinate 8,828 downwards.
TCCGCAGAGGGGCGTACGAATCGGCGACGCCACGAGCCTGGCGCTCGGCGTGGACCAGCGCTGCGAACGCCGCGGCATCGGGCAGGGCGTCGAGCGGAACGAGTCGGCGACCGGCCTCGGGCTCATCAGCGACGAGTTCCGTGTCGCGCAGATGACCGCGCCAGGCTGCGAGCTCCACCGCGGACAGCGGGGCCCGGCCGCTCGGGGCGTCGACCAGCTCGGCCAGCCAGCCGTGCCGCTCGTCGCCCGCGCGGACCTCCCGGGCGATGGCGGCCGGGGATCCCCGGTACCCGTCGAGATCGACCTCGACCACCTCGCGCTCGCGCGCCGACTGCAGGCGGTGGCCGAGCTCCGCACGCAGCCGACGGAGGTCATCGATGCCGTCGAGGTGCCGGCGGATGGAGTGCGCGGCGTCGCCGGCGTCATGCTCGGAGGCGGTCGCCGCGATCCGCTCCACCGCCACCCTCAGGTCCGACATGTCCTCCCGAGATGAACCGACGACAGCGACCGCCAGGGGCTGGATGGCCTCGGGCAGCTTCTCGCGCACCTCCTTGAGCGCGCGGTCGGTGTGCGCGGTGACCAGGATGCGCTTGCCCTGAGCGAGCAGGTGGGTGATGAGGACGGCGGCGGTGTGGGTCTTGCCGGTGCCGGGCGGTCCCTGGATGAGGGTCTGTGCCGTCGTGTCTACGCGACGCAGGATCTGCAGCTGACGGTCGTTGACGGGCAGTGGGAGGAACGGATCCTCCTCGACGTGAATCACCGCACCCGCGCCGTCGAAGCTGCCTTCGGTGCCGCTCGGCTCGTGATCGGCGTCGACCAGGGGTCGGATGCCGTCAGGCACTTCACCGGACTCACGCAGCTGCTCGACGATGTGTCTGAAGATCTCCAGCAGGCCCTTCTGCGAGCGTTTGCGCAGCAAGAGGGCGGGGGCGAAGGAGGTGACCGGGGTCGCAGCGGCGACCGTCTGGTCGTCCGCGTCGCGGTACTGGGCGTCGGCGGCGAGCTGGTGGGTGACCCTCCTGCCGAGCTCGCCCATCCTCTCGCGGTCAAGCGGGTGCGCCTCGGTCTCCCGGGCCCGGTCGCGCAGCTCGTTCACCAGACGGGGCTGTCCGATGAGGCCAGGGTCGAGCATGTCCAACTCAAGAGTCGCGCCCTCGACGGTCTCGTCCGCCAGGAGGGCCAATTGGCCGGTGTCCTCGTCGAACTCGATGCGGACCGCAGTGGTCAGCAGGTGTCGCCGAACCTTATTGCCGGCCGGCACTACCCAGGTGAGGAGGCTGGTCCCGAGGACGAGCTCGAGTTCCTCGGGATGCCCCGCAGCGGAGACATGGATGGAGAACAGCTCGTTGTAGTAGTCGCGGGCGGGCTGGTCGCGGAGCTCCTGCTCCGCCCACGCCTGCCAGTGGGGCAGGTAGGCGGCGAAGGCCTCGTCGATCTCTGGGCGCTCGCTGCGCTCCACTCGACGACGGGTGGTTCCGCCGTGATCATCGTCCACCTCGAGTGACCGGTACTCCCGCAGCACCGGCTCACGGCGCGGGTCGACGGGTGACTCGTCCAGCCAACCCGCGAGTGCGGTATCGGGCTCGGGAGCGGCGACCGTGGGGACGCGGTCGATCGTCAGCACGGCTGGGTCGCCCTCGCCGTGGGCGTGGCGGACTCCACCGCTGACAGAGGGATGAGCCGGCGCGTCGGCCAGCCACAGCACCGCGCCCTCGCGCCGGTAGGTCTCGAGGTCCACGACGGACGTATTGCGCAGACGCTGGGCCTCGCCGAGGAAGGTGAAGAGGCGTACTGCCCGGCCGACGAGGGGATCGTCCGCCTTCTCCGGAGCGGTCGTCGTCTCGTCGTCCATGCCTCGTGCCTCGTGCTCCTGGGCGAACATGCGGTTCGCGGCCTCTCTGTCGTGCAGCTTGTCCGGCGTCTCACCGATGACCCGCGGGTACCAGTCCGGCACGGCGAGCTTCCCGGCCACCGCCATCACCTCATACGACCGAGGTGATTACGCTGAGAAGCCCAATCCATTGGGCTGTCGAGATGGCCGCGAATGGTGTTTCGCTCGGGGAGGTCCGATCATCATTTTCGATGATCGCGGCGAGGCCGGTCGTTCACGAGGTTGTCCATTCGCCTGGTTGCCGCTATCGGTCGGGGCGAGCTCAGCGGTGACACGTGAACGGGACGACGACAGGGTCCGTCGCAGCTCGTGAGCTGTGAGCGGAGCCGTCGACTCAAGCCCTGGGGCGACGGCGAGATCACACGATGAGCCCCCGCGCCTTCGCCGTCGTCATCGTCGCCGGTCCGCAGATCCACCGATCCGCCGACCCCTGACGGGTCGCCGTCCGCCGCTGTACCGAACGGCAGCGTCGCCACCATGTCCGTCGTGCACCTGATCGATGTGGTCGGCCCTGAACCGGTCTCCGGAACGGATGACATGACCCGCCAGCGGTAACCCCCACCCCACCGGATGCAACACGCCGGGCAGATCCCCGGTCCGGACACGGGGGCCCCGAGCAGGAGGTGCGCGACGGGTGTCGGCCGCTACGTCCTGGCCGCGACCGTCGCCGCCGTGTTCACCGTCGGCGTCTACACGGCCGCGCCCGGCGTGAACCGGTTCGCCGCCGCGTCGCAGCCCGAGTTCCCGGCGGCCGTCGCCGCGACGGCGGCGAGCAGGCCGTTCCGCGTCGACGCCGGTGCGGCCACCCTCGGCCGCGCGGTCGACGACGCGATCACCGCGACCCGCACGGAGCGGGACCGGGCCGCGGCGGCGAGGCGGTCGGTCGCGGTGCCAGTGCCGGCGGGCGACTGCGCGCAGCGGGCGATGGCGGCCGGCCGATTCGACCCGTCGTGCCCGGCCTACCAGGGCTACCTCGACCCGGGCAGCTCCGCGGGGCGGGCCCCGACCAGCGGTGAGACCCAGCTGCAGTTCCTGTGTCAGAAGGGCCTGGTCCCGCGCAGCGAGTGCTGAAGCGGACCGGCGACCCAGCCGTCGACCTCGCGCGGTGACCGCAGCCGCACCACGGTCAGCGCCGGATGCTCCTGGGCGACCGCGGGCACCAGCGCCCGGTACTTGTGCCGGGTCGAGACGGCCCAGCGCAGGATGTTCTCTCGGTCGACGAACAGCCGGCGCAGTGGCGGCTCGACGTTGCCGTTCCACAGCACCTCGCGGTCGCGGCTGCGGCGCCACGTGCGGCGCAGCACCCGGGGGAAGGTGACCGTCCAGAACGGCAGGTCGAGCCACACGAGCATGTCCGCGCGTGCGGAGAGCCGGGGACGCGCCGTGCCGTACTGCCATTCGGTGACCCAGGCGTCGGCGGCGGTGAGCCGCTCGACGTCGTCGAGGAACGACGGTCGCGGCACCCAGCCCGGCCCGTGGAACAGCGCGTCGATCTCGGTGTGCGGGGCGCCCAGCAACGGTGCGAGGCGGGCCGCGAGCGTCGTCTTCCCCACCCCCGACACCCCCGCGACGACGACCCGCCGCGGTCGGGCGGGCAACGGCTCGTCCCAGCGCAGCACCCCTCCACCGTAGGAACGGACGCCACCGCGATTCCCGCGACGGGGCGGTGCGGCCCGGCAGGCGTGCCCCCGGCCGTGCACCGGCCCGAGGAGGTGGGACCCGCGACCGCGGTTCCGACCACGGGCGCTTCGCCCGGGCGACGGCAGGTCGTACCGCAGAGCTACGCGCACTCCCGCGCCCTGACGCGACGTGCCGCACGACGACGCCACGAGGAGGAGGCCCCGGACTCAGCCGGTGCCGGTGACCTCTCCCGAGGGGAGGACGAGCAGGTCCTCGCTCACCGGGGTGCGGCCGCGGAGGCGGTCGTGCAGCCACTCGACCTGCAGCGTCCGCCACCCGGGCCCGAACGCGACCGACGAGGCCTCGGTCATCGAGTGCCGGGCGCCGGTGTAGAGGGTGACCGAGGTCGGGGAGGGGGACCGGCGCGCCATCTCGTGGACCCAGGACGAGGGGGAGAGGTCGTCGGCCGTGCCCCCGACGATCTGCCACGGCACCGGCATCGCCTCGGCGTGCGGCCGCAGGTCGTACCGGGCGGCCATCGCGTCGAAGGCGTCCTCGTCGTCGTAGAGCCCGGCCATCCACATGTGGCGCGCCTTGAACGTCGGCGGGGCCTGCTCGAAGATCGTGTGGGCGCCGGGCTCGAAGCAGGGCAGGGCCACCGAGCAGCCGAGCAGGCCGGGCTGGGTGGAGGCGAGCTGGGACATCCAGAACGACCCGAAGCTGGTACCGGTGGCCACGACCCGGGTGGCGTCGAGCTCGCGACGGCCGCGGATCCAGTCCATGACGGCGTCGCCGGCCTCCGCCCACGCGGTGGGGGTGACGTGGACGCCGCGGATCGCCGCCTCGCCCTGGCCGGGGCCGTCCAGGGCCAGCACGGCGACGCCGCGGGCGGGCCACGGGCTGCCGGTGCGGGCGACCAGCATCTCGCGGGGCGCGTCCATGCCCCCGACGGCCAGCACCGTGGGCAGCGGACCCTCGACGCCGCGGGGGAGATGGAGCCATCCGGGAAGCGCGGCGTCGCCGAACGGGACGTCGACCCGCTCGACGCGGTGCGCGGCGCTGCGGGCCCACGCCAGGTAGGCGGCGTTCTTGCGGTCGTCGAGCTCGTGGGCCAGCGCGTCGTCCTCCCAGACCGGCCAGCACGCGAGCGACCACATCTGGGCTGCGGCGAAGTGGTGCACCGCGGCACTGCCCGGGTGGCCACGTCGCTCGGCGTCCTCGGCCCGGCGCGTACGGCGCTCGGCGAACGACCGCACCACCGGGACGTAGTCGGCGAGCTTGCTGATCCCCGCCCGGAGGGCGGCCGTCTCGGCCGGCGCGAGCTCGTCGCCGACGGCGCCCAGGTGGTAGCCCAGGCGGGGCTGGTCGAACTCGACGTCGCGGACCCGCAGGGCCTCGTCGACCAGCCAGCGCTGCTCCCGGAACCGCCGTGGTCCCCGCCCTCGGGTCATCGTCGTCGTCCTCTCCTCGTGCGGTCTCCGTCGCCGGCCTGCCCCCGGACGCCCGGTCCACGGCCTCGCGCACCGGCCCGCGGTGCACGGGGCCGTGTCCGGGCAGCAGCAGGTCGGCGTCCAGTCCGGCCAGTACGGACAGTGCCGCCTGCATCTCGGCGTCGGTCCCGTGGTCGAACCACGCCGGGAGCAGCTGGGGCCCGGTGACCGGGGACAGGGCGTGCCCGGTGACGAGGCCGTCGCCGGTGATCACGGCGCCCGAGGCCGGGAGGTGGAAGGCGGTGTGACCGGACGTGTGGCCGCCGGTCGGCACCGGCACCGGCGCACCGGGCAGGTCCAGGGCCTCCCCCGTCGGGAACGGCCGCGCGTGCGGGGCGGCGACGTCCCTTCCCGCCCCGGCCCGGGCGACGCGGACCGCCCAGGGCAGGACGGCCGGCCGCCACAGTGCGGCCACCACCCGGGCGGGCGCCAGCTGTTCCAGGTGCTCGCGGCGGGCGTGGGCGACCTCGACCGGGTGGAGGTGGACCGGGGTGCCGTAGCGGTCGTGGAAGGGGTTGACCGCCCCGAGGTGGTCGACATGGGCGTGGGTCACCAGGATGGCGACGACGTCCCGAAGGTGGAGGCCGAGGGTCGCGACGGAGTGCTCGACGGCCGGCACGTCGGCGGGGTAGCCGCCGTCGACCAGGGTGAGGGCGTCGCCCTCCCGCAGCAGGACCCAGTTGACGTCGGTCCCCGTCACGAGGAAGGTGCCCCGGTCGACCTGCTCCACCACCGGCGGGCCGGCGGGTCCCGACCTCACCGCCGGTCGGGGGCGCGGGTGCCGGGACGCGGTGCGGCCAGGGCCGCCACGCCGACGGCGATCCCGACCGCGTTCAGCCCCGCACCGAACCAGTTGCTCCCACTGCGCGGTGCACGCACGGCGGCGGCGAGGTGGTTGAGCCCGAACAGGGTCGACAGCACCGCGAAGCCGCGGACCTGCGCGCGGTCGGCCTCGGGCCCCAGCCCGGCCAGACCGGCCGCGCGCAGGTCCGCGGCGAGCGTGAAGCCGGCGACCCACACGTTCCGCGCGGTGCGGACCGACGGTCTGCGCATCGTCGCCCTCCGCCTGTCGGACCCACTTGTTGAATCGACGTACAACAGGCGGCGACGCTAGTAAGCTGCCCCTCCCATGTCAAACACCCCGTCCGGGCCGGCGTTCCGGCGGCTCGACACCACGACCCGCCGGCAGCAGCTGCTCGCGACCGGGGCCGCGCTGTTCGCGACGCAGCCCTACGACGAGGTCTGGGTGGACGACGTCGCCCGCACGGCGGGCATCAGTCGCGGGCTGCTCTACCACTACTTCGGGAGCAAGCGCGGCTTCCTGTCCGCCGTGGTCGAGCAGGAGGCCGCGACGCTGCTCGCCGTCACCGAACCCGACGACCGGTTGCCGCCCCCGGAGCGCTTGCGGGCCGTCCTGGACGCCTACCTCGACTACGTCCGGGCCCACCCGCACGGCTACCGCGCCCTGTTCCGGGGAGCGCTCGGTGCCGACACCGCCGTCCGGTCCATCGTGGACGGGAACCTGGCCCGCCAGCAGGAACGTGTGCTGCGGGCCGTGGTCGGCCCCGGCCCCGCACCGGAACCGGTGCGGCTGGCCGTGCGCGGCTGGCTGTCGTTCCTCGTCGCCGTCTGTCTGGACTGGCTGGAGAACCCCGTCCTGGACCGGACCGCGGTCCGCGAGCTCTGTGCGGACACGCTGACCGGGGCGCTCGGTGCGAGCGGCCACGGGGCGCCGCCCACTCCCGGGCCCGCGACGGACGCGGGCCACCGTGCCCCACCGCGCGACGAGGGCGGCGGGTAGGGCCGCCTCCCGTTCCGGCCTCCGGCGCCGGGCCCGGGCCGCCCCCGCGCTCACCCGCCGGTCGCCGCCGGCAAGGTCGCGGGAAGCGACGCCAGCCAGGCCGCGGCGTCGTCGAGCCGGTCGTTGCCGAACACCCGCATCGGGAACGGCAGCAGCGCCCCCGCGAGGTGGGCGAGCTCGCGTACCCATCCGATGTCGCTCACCAGCGCGTAGCCCTCGACCAGGCGCGGCATCGTGGGGTGCTGGATCCACATCCCGGTCTTCTCCCACGCCGCCCCGGCGGTGAAGCCCTGATAGTCGGGGCCGAGCTGCAGCAGCAGCCGGAAGGGCCGGTGCAGCCGGATCGCCTCCTCGACGATCGGCTCGATCGTCGACGCGAAGTCCGCGCGGTCCAGCACGCCGACGGCGCGCAGGCCGACGACGCCCTCCGGGACGGTCGAGATCCTCTCCAGCATGGTCACTCCCCGGTCGGTGGTCCGCGGGCCCGTCCGGCCGCTCCACCCAGCGTCGACCCCGACCGCGCAGGACACGACGGCCGGACCGCCTGTGTCACGGGGGCCGTCGGTCCCGCTCCGGGCACGCCGGGTGCGGACCGCACCGGCACACCCGCTCAGCCCGCCGGCACCAGCGCCTGGCGCAGCCCCTCGGCCGCGACGGTGTCCGGGGCGGTCGCCGCGTGCGGCGGCCCCTGGACGAGCACCGTCACCACCACCGACGGGTCGTCGAACGGCGCGGCGGCGGTGATCCAGTTGTCGTACTCCTCGCCGGGCAGGCTGCCGTCCTGGGCCGTCCCGGTCTTGGCGCCGACCGGGAACGGCAGCCGGGCGAGCGCCGAACCGGTCCCGCCCGCCACCACGGCCCGCATCCCGTCCCGCACCGGACCGAGCGTCGCGGCGAACGGCAGCGGTCGCGGCGGCGGCGCGGGCACGGGGGAGAACCCGGTGGCGGCGCTGCCGGTGGCGACCGCCAGCCGGGGGGTGACGAGACGACCGGTCGCGATCGCGGCCGTCCACCGGGCGTTCTGCAGCGGGGTCACCTCGACCGGGCCCTGCCCGATGCCGAGCTGGACGGTGGTCCCGACGTACCACGGCTCGCCACCCGCCGACGGGGAGCCGAGCAGCCCGCCGGACTCACCGGGCAGGTCGACGCCGGTCGGGGACCCCACGCCCAGCGCCCGCGCGGTCCCGACCAGCCGTTCGGGCCCGAGGGCCAGCGCCAGCTTGTAGAAGTACACGTCGTTCGACCAGGCCAGGGCCTCGGTCATGGCCATCGGCCCCATCGGCCGCCAGTTGTGGAAGGTGTGCCCGGCGACGGTCAGCTCGGCCCCGGTCGGGACGACCAGGCCGGGGTCCTGCACCCCGGCGGCGGTGTCGGCGGCGGCCACCACCAGCTTGAACGTCGAGCCGGGCGGCACCGCGGACCGGGTGGCGTGCTGCAGCATCGGCCCGCCGGGGGTGCGTGCCAGCGCCGCCGCCGCGGCCGCGTCGGTCGGGGGTCCGAACACCGCGCCGTCGTAGGCGGGCAGGCTCACCATCGCGCGGACCTGGCCGGTCCGGGGGTCCAGCGCGACCGCGGAGGCGATCGCCCGCGGGTTGCGGGTCGTGTCCAGCGCGCGCTGCAGGCTGCGGGCGAGCCGGGTCTGCAGGGCGGTGTCGACCGCGAGGACGACGTCGGCGCCCGGGACGGGCGCGCGCCGCTCGGCGGGTGCGACGGGGACCCCGGCCGGGGTCACGGAGAAGCACTGCTGCCCGTCGACACCGCGCAGCACCGCGTCGTACTGCGCCTCCAGACCGGCCCGCCCCACGACGTCGTCGGCGGTCAGGGAGGAGTCGGCGCGCAGGTCGGCCGGGCCGGGCCGCCCGACGAAGCCGAGCAGCGGCCCGAACAGCGTGCCCGTCGGGTAGGCCCGCCGGACCGAGGGCCGGACCAGGACGCCGGCCGGTCCGGTGCGGTCGATCCGGTCGCCGAGCCCGGGGGCGACCTCGGCGACCGGCAGCGTCGGTGTCGTCGCGGGCACCGCGGCCAG
>NZ_JAMXSG010000519.1:0-1409 GCF_024124365.1 Pseudonocardia sp. McavD-2-B | reverse complement strand
GGCCTCCGAGGTCGCCCGGCTCGTCGTCGACGCCGGGCACGTCGCCGCCGGGCGGGTCGAACGCTCCCTGGCCGCCGCGGCCGCCGAGCGCGACGAGATCCAGGCCGCCCGCGCCGAACGCGAGCGGGCCCACACCGAGGCCCGCGACACCACGACGAAGCTCACCGCGCTGCTGGAGAAGCTCACCGACGCCGTCCACCGCGACGAGATGGTGCGCCAGCAGACCCGGATGCGCCTGGAGCAGCTGACCGAGAAGATCCTGGGTGACCACGGCATCGGCGTCGACGACCTTGTCGCCGAGTACGGGCCCGAGGTCCCGGTGCCGCCGTCGGCCGCCGAGACCGCCGAGTACGAGGCCGCACGCGAGCGCGGCGAGCAGGTCTCCGCGCCGCCGCCGGTCCCGTTCGACCGGCCCACCCAGGAGCGCCGCCTCAAGCGGGCCGAGAAGGACCTGTCGCTGCTCGGCAAGGTCAACCCGCTCGCGCTGGAGGAGTTCGCGGCGCTGGAGGAGCGCTACAAGTTCCTGTCCACCCAGCTCGAGGACCTGAAGAACACCCGGCGTGACCTGCTCACCGTCGTCCGCGAGGTCGACGACAAGATCCTCGAGGTCTTCACCACCGCCTACCACGACGTCGCCGCCGAGTTCGAGACCGTGTTCGCGACGCTGTTCCCCGGAGGCGACGGCAGGCTCGTGCTCACCGACCCCGACGACATGCTCACCACCGGCATCGAGGTCGAGGCCCGCCCGCCGGGCAAGAAGGTCAAGCGGCTCTCGCTGCTGTCCGGCGGGGAGCGCTCACTGACCGCGATGGCGCTGCTCGTCGCGATCTTCCGGGCCCGGCCCTCGCCGTTCTACGTCCTCGACGAGATCGAGGCCGCCCTCGACGACGTCAACCTGCGCCGGCTCATCTCGCTGATGGAGGAGCTGCGCACCACCAGCCAGCTCATCGTCATCACCCATCAGAAGCCGACGATGGAGGTCGCCGACGCCCTCTACGGTGTCTCGATGCGCGGCGACGGCATCACCCAGGTCATCTCCCAGCGCCTGCGCCCCGCCTCCTGACCGGCTGACCGGCCCGTCCTGCACGGCGGGTCGGCCGGGCGTGGCAGGGTGGCGTCGTGACCACGCAGACCCTCTGGATCGTCGTCGCGATCGTCGTGGCGGTGTTGCTGATCGCCGTCGTCGCCGGGCTGGTGATCGCCCGCCGACGGCGCATCAGCCTGCGGTCCGACGAGCAGCAGCGCGAGCTCGGGACCGGTACGGACGAGCCACCGCGCACCGGCGGCAGCTACCAGGCCGGGGGCGGGTTCGCGTTCTCCTCCGGGACGGCCACCGCGCCCGAGCGGCCGCGCGCCCCCGGCGACGACGCCCCGACCGCCGCCACACCGACCCCCGCCACCCCGGCCGC
>NZ_JAMXSG010000518.1:0-1417 GCF_024124365.1 Pseudonocardia sp. McavD-2-B | reverse complement strand
CGCCGTCGACCCGGCCCGTTCCGCGGCGCGGCGTGCGGCGACCCGGCGCCGAACACCCCAGGCCACCCCCGCCGCGCACACCGCACCGGCGGGGCCCAGGAGCAGCCACCCCAGCGGCGCGGCGAGCAGGGGTAACGGAGGAGCGAGCAGCCGGGCCGTCGGGAGGCCGGCCCCGGTGCCGGTCAGGGCCCGCCACCGGGATCGGCCCGGCGCCGCGGGCAGTGTCAGCACCGCCAGCGCGAGCAGGGCGGGGACCGCCGCGCCCTGCGCTGTCCCGGGCAGTGTGCTCAGCACGGCACACCGACCCCGCGCTCGCGCAGCAGCGTGGCGAGCTCGTCGCGGCCCGGTCCGGCCCCGCTGCCGCGGCTCCAGGCGGCCGTGACGCGGAGTGTGCCGTCGTCGGAGCGGCCCAGCACGCCGACCTCGTCGAGCGTCCGGCCGGCGCCGGGGCGGCGTCGCATGTGCAGTACGACCTGGACGGCGGCGGTCAGCTGCCCGTCGAGCGCGGCGGGGGACATGCCGCCGAGCCCGGCCAGCGCGCGCATCCGGGCCGGGATCTCGCGGACCGAGTTGGCGTGCACGGTGCAGCCGCCGCCGTCGTGACCGGTGTTCATCGCGGCCAGCAGGTCGCACACCTCGGCGCCGCGGACCTCGCCGACGACCAGCCGGTCCGGACGCATCCGCAACGCCTGACGCACCAGCTCGCGCAGCGGCACCCCACCCGAGCCCTCGATGTTCGGCGGCCGGGCGACCAGCCGCACGACGTGCGGATGACGCGGGAAGAGCTCCTCGGCGTCCTCGACGGTGATGAGCCGCTCGCCGGGATCGACCGCGCCCAGCAGCGCGTTGAGCAGCGTGGTCTTGCCACTGCCCGTCCCACCGGCCACGAGCACGGCCAGCCGGGCGGCGACGATCGCGCGCAGCAGGGCCTCGCCGGTCGCGTCGAGGGTGCCGGTCCGCCGGAGCGCGGCCAGGTCGTGTCCGGCGGGGCGCAGCACCCGCAGCGAGATCGCGGTCCCGGCGGCCGCCACCGGTGGCAGGACGGCGTGCAGCCGGACCCCGGCATCGGGGAGCCTGCCGTCGACGCAGGGACTCGCGTCGTCGAGCCGGCGGCCTGCGGCGAGCGCCAGGCGCTGGGCGAGCCGCCGGACCGCGGCCTCGTCGGTGAAGGTGATGCCGGTGCGGCGCAGCCCGTCGCCGCGGTCGACCCAGACGGCGTCGGGCGCGGTGACCAGCACGTCGGTGGTCGCCGGATCGCGCAGCAGCGCGTCGAGCGGGCCCGCTCCGGTGAACTCCTGGCGCAGGGTGCGGAGCGCGGCGAGGACGTCCAGATCGGACGCGACCCCACCGGACTCGGCCCGCACCGCCGCGGCGACGGCGGCCGGCCCGGTCTCGCCGCCGGCGTCGGCCAGCCGGG
>NZ_JAMXSG010000517.1:0-1418 GCF_024124365.1 Pseudonocardia sp. McavD-2-B | reverse complement strand
CGAGGAGCTGACCCGCCGGCTCGACGACACCCGCCGGGAGCGGGACGGGCTCGCCGCGGAACGGGACCGGCTGCGCGCCGCGGCACCGGAGCCGGGCCCGGCCCGGATGCATCCCGACGACCTCGCGGCCCTCGCGGCCGCGGTGCGGGGGTGAGGCCCGGCGGCCGGCGACCGGGACGGCCGGGCTGCTGGAACTGACCACCGCGCCGGAGCTCGCGACCGGGGTGACGGTGCTGGTGCCGGCCCTGTTCGCCGTGCTCGCGCACGGCTGACCTCAGCCGCCCGGGACCGCCCCGGGACGGGTGGTGGCCGGCGGCGGTGTGCACACGGTGCCCGCCGCCGGGAGCGTGGTGTCGAGCAGCGTGGCCTCCACCGCGGCGTCGACGCAGGGGTCGGTGCCGTACGAGCCGTGCCCGACACCCTCACGGGTCAGCAGGACCGCCTGCTCCAGGGTGTCGGCCGTCCGCTCCGCCCAGGTGTGGGGGGTGACCGGGTCGAGCCGGCCGCCGACCACCAACGCCGGCGGGGCGCCCGCGCCGGTCAGCGGCGCGGTGACCCGGTCGGTGTTCGGCGCGGGCCACACCGCGCAGGCCAGCGCGCTGTAGGCGGCGCGGGTGCCGATCCGCGGTGCGTGCTCGACCGCCCGCTCGGCGGCCGCGGTGTGCGCGCCGACGTCGGCCGGGGTGCTCCAGTCCGCGCAGCGCACCGCGGTGTGCTGCTCCTGCGTCGCGGTCGGGACACCGAACGGTGAGACCGTCAGGGTGCGGTAGAGCAGGTGGGCGAGGGTGCCGTCACCCTGCTGCGCGGTCGTCAGCGCCGTCGTCAGCACCGGCCAGAGGGCGCGGTCACCCGCTGCGCCGCGGGCGGTCTCCAGCAGCATCGCGCCGTCGACGACGCCGGCCGGGGTGAGACCCTCCACCGCCCGGGCCGGGGCGGGGCTGCGTTCCAGACCGGCGACGAGGGCGTCGAACGCGGCGGCCGGGTTCCCGTCGCCGAACGGGCAGGCAGCGGTGCCCTCCGCGCGGCAGGTGTCGAACCAGGCGTCGAGGGTCCGCTCGCTGGCGACGGCGACCTCGTCGAGGAACTCCAGGGAGTCCCCGGTCCACAACGTGGTGTCGACGGGCGCATCGAGGACCATCTGCCGGACCCGGTCCGGGAACAGGGTGGCGTACATCGGGCCGACGACGGTGCCGTAGGAGATGCCGTAGTAGGTGATCGTCTTCTCGCCGAGCGCGGCGCGGAGCCGGTCCAGGTCGCGGGCGACGTTGTCGGTGGACAGGCTCGCCAGGAACGCCGGGGTCCGGTGCGCCGCGCAGCCCTCGGTCAGCGCCCTCGCCTCGGCGATCAGCGTCGGCAGCGGGGCGCCGCCGGGGACGGCGGGGTCGGCGGCGGTGCTCGCGGCGGCCGTGGCGCGCTCG
>NZ_JAMXSG010000516.1:0-1437 GCF_024124365.1 Pseudonocardia sp. McavD-2-B | reverse complement strand
GCCACCCGCGCGGCCGTCGCCCGCGCGGCCTCGGCGGTCGCGGCGGACACGCACAGCAGCTGCGGCCGGGGGTCGTCGGCGGCCGGGGCCCGCTGCGGGGCCGGACCGAGGACGACGTGGGCGTTGGTGCCGCCGATGCCGAACGAGCTGACACCGGCGTGCACGGGTCCGGTCCACGGCGCGCAGACCGCGGGGAGCCGGAACCGGCTCCCGTCCAGGCGCAGCGCCGGGTTCGCCGGTTCCGCGTGCAGCGTGGCGGGGACCCTCCGGTGCGCCACCGCCAGCACGGCCTTGATCAGCGACGCGACGCCCGCCGCGGAGTTGGTGTGGCCGATGTTGCCCTTCACCGAGCCGAGCGCGCACGGCTCACCGGTGTCGCCGAGTACCCGGCGCAGCGCGGTGACCTCGACCGGGTCGCCGAGCGGTGTCGCGGTGCCGTGCGCCTCGACCAGGCCGATGTCGGCGGGGCCGAGCCCGGCGACGGCGAGCGCCTCGGCGACGACGCGGGCTTGGCCGCGTACCGACGGCGCGGTGAACCCGGCCTTGTCGGCGCCGTCGTTGTTGACCGCGGTGCCGTGCACGACGGCGTGGACCACGTCGCCGGAGGCGAGCGCGTCGGACAGCCTGCGCAGCGCCACGACGCCGACGCCCTGGGTGTAGACGATCCCGCTGCCCGCGGCGGCGAAGGGCCGCACGTGCCCGTCGGCGGAGAAGATCCCGCCGGGCACGTGCACGTAGCCGCGGCCCTGCGGCACGATCAGCGACACCCCGCCGGCGAGCGCGGTGTCGGACTCCCCGCTCAGCAGCGATTGCACGGCCAGGTGCACCGCGACCAGCGAGGTCGAGCAGCTCGTCGACACCGCCACGGCCGGCCCGGACAGTCCCAGCCGGAAGGCCGTCTGCAACGGCAGGTAGTCCGGCTGGGTCGCCATGGCGGTGGCGAGGCTCCCGAGCGGGTCCGGGCCCGCGCCGGTGGGGTCCCACCGGTCGGCGAGGTTGGAGGCCAGGTAGCTCGACTGCATGGACCCGGCGAACACCCCGACCGCTCCGGCGTCCCGGACGCCGCCGTGCCCGGCGTGGTCCAGGGCGTGCCAGGCGGTCTGGAGGAACAGCCGCTGCTGGGGGTCGAGCAGGTCCGCCTCGGCCCCGGTCAGCCCGAACGGGCCCGGGTCGAAGCGGTCCTGGTCGGAGAGGATCCCGGCGACGGGGACGTAGCCGGGGCGCTCGCGCAGGGCGCGCGGCACGCCGCCCGGGTCGACCCGGGTGAGGCCCTCGCGGCCGTCGACGAGCAGCTGCCAGAAGGCGTCGAGGTCGTCGGCCCCGGGGAACCGGCACGCCATGCCGACGACGGCGACGGGCTCGTGCGTGTCGCTCATCCGGCCACCGCCGCGGCGCGGGCGCGGGCGGCGCGGCGGCCGGCGGCGCGGGCGGTGCCGC
>NZ_JAMXSG010000515.1:0-1445 GCF_024124365.1 Pseudonocardia sp. McavD-2-B | reverse complement strand
CCGCTGCAGCCCGGCCCCGCCCGCGAGCGCGACCGGCAGCGCCACGACCACGTGCCACCACGACGTCGCCCAGAAGTGCACGGTCGCGACGAACAGTGCGGTCCAGCCGAGCGCGGCGGTCCGGAGCAGCGTCAGCCGCAGGCGCAGTGGCCGGTCGCGGCAGCCGCGTCGCAGCACCGGGGCGGTGCGCGTGAGCACCCACAGCCAGTACAGCGCGAGCAGGGTGAGCGCGAGGTAGCCGGTGACCCGGCGGAGGTCCATGTGGCCCCCCTCGCCGCCGATCCACGTGGTGTTACGGCTCACACACGCAGGGTCGGTATGGGACCCGGTGTCCGGTACCGCCTGCGCCGTGCGAGTGATCATCCGCGTGACTGATGAGCAACGCTAACCGTCTGCTCCTAGCGTGATCGTCATGCGCACAGCCGACGATCAGTGGGACATCACCAGCAGCGTGGGCGCCACCGCCCTGGCCGTCGCCGCGGGGCGGGCGCTGGAGACCCGCCGCGCCGACCGGCTGGTCGACGACCCGTACGCCCAGCGGTTCGTCGACGCGGCCGGGACGCTGTCGGCGGTGCCGCGGGACCCGGGCGACGCCGCCGACCCGTGGGTCGTGCAGGCCGGCTACCAGGGCGTGCGCTCCCGGTTCTTCGACGAGGCCCTGACCGGCGCAGGGACGACCCAGGTCGTGCTGCTCGCCGCGGGCCTCGACGCGCGGGCCCTGCGCCTGCCGTGGCCCGCCGGGACCACGGTGTTCGAGATCGACCAGCAGAAGGTGCTGGACTTCAAGGACGGGGTCGTCGCCGAAGCGGGGATCACGCCGACCGCGCGCCGGGTCACCGTGCCGGTCGACCTGCGCCACGACTGGCCCGCCGCGCTCACCGCGGCCGGCTTCGCCCCGGACCGGCCGACCGCCTGGCTGGCCGAAGGCCTGCTGCCCTACCTGCCCGCCGACGCCGAGCAACTCCTCTTCGAGCGGGTGCACGCGCTGTCGGTGCCGGGCAGCCGGATCGCCGTCGAGCACTTCGGCGACCAGGTGGAGCGGATCGCGGACGATCCGTCGTTCCGCGAGGCGGCCCAGGAGATGCTGCACACCACCGACGTCCGCGAGCTGTTCTTCGCCGAGCCCCGGGCCGAGTCCTGCGACGACTGGCTGCGCCGCCACGGCTGGACGGTCACCGCCCGCCCGGTCCGCGAGGTCGCCGCGGGCTACGGGCGGCCGCTGCACGACACGGTCACCGACACCCTCGGCTCGGCGACGCTGCTGTGGGCCGACCGGCCCTGAACGGCGGGCTCAGCGGGCGGCACGGGCGTCGACCAGCAGGGCCATGTGCAGCGCGGTCCGCACCTCGGGGTCGGTGAGGTCGAGGCCCAGCAGGCCGGAGAGGCGGCGCAGCCGGGCGTAGGCGGCGGGGCGGCCCACCCCGAGCCTGCGGGCGACGTCGGCG
>NZ_JAMXSG010000514.1:0-1455 GCF_024124365.1 Pseudonocardia sp. McavD-2-B | reverse complement strand
CCGTCCGCGTCGTCGACCGTCGCGTCCCCGCCTGCCGCGGCCGGTGCGGACGGCGCCGAGGTGCCGGGCGGGTCCGACCCGGTCCCGTCGGAGGGCGACGGCCCGACCCGCTGACGGTCCGGGCCCGGTCCGACGTGGGGCGGGGCGGATCGCCCAGGGGTGCGTCGGCGGGAGGTGCGCGGTGACGTGAGCGCTCAGCCGAACGCGAGCCCGACCGCCGCCGCGACGCCCCAGGCCAGCAGGAGCAGGCCGGTGTCCTTGAGGACCGGGATGAGCGCGGGGCCCTGTGCCCCGCCGACCACGATCCGCACCGGCCGCACGGCGGCGGGCAGCGCGAGCAGCGCCACCAGCAGGCCCGGCCGGTCGAACGCGGCACCGACCGCGACGACGAACGGCACCAGCACCAGCGCGAGGTAGAGCATCCGGGTGCCGTGGTCCCCGAGCCGCACCGCGAGGGTCCGCTTGCCGACGACCCGGTCGCCCGGGATGTCCCGCAGGTTGTTCGCGACCAGCACCGCGCACGTCAGCAGCCCGACACCGGCCGCGGCCCCGACGGCGGCGGCGTCGACGCGCCCGGCCTGGGTCAGCATGGTGCCCAGGACCGCGACCGGGCCGAAGAACACGAACACCGCGACCTCGCCGAGCCCGGCGTAGCCGTAGGGCCGCGAGCCGCCGGTGTAGTACCAGGCGCCGACGATGCACAGCGCCCCGACGAGCAGCAGCCACCACTGGCCGGAGACCGCCGTGAGCACCAGCCCGGCGACGGCGGCGACCCCGAAGCAGGCGAACGCCGCGGCCTTCACCGCGGCCGGTTCGGCGGCCCGGGAGCCGACCAGACGCTGGGGGCCGACACGGTCGTCGTCGGTGCCGCGGATGCCGTCGGAGTAGTCGTTGGCGAAGTTCACCCCGATCACCAGCGCGACCGCCACCAGGAGGGCGAGCAGCGCGGAACCGGGGGCGAGGGCGCCCGCGCCGAGCGCGGCGCCGGTCCCGACGAGGACGGGGGAGATCGCGGTGGGGAGGGTGCGCGGCCGCGCACCCTCGACCCACTCTGCCGTGGTGGCCACCCCGGCAACCTATCCCGCCGCGCCGCCGTGCGACGGAACCGTCCCACGGCACGGCCACACCCCTGCGCCGGTCGGCACACCCGTTGCAACAGGTGTGAGGACCGGCAAAGGGGTGTGGTTGTCCATGCCAGGTCCGGGGACGCACCTGTGCTGCGGTGCGACGGGGCCGGGAGGGCGGTCAGGAGGTGCCGCTGGGGGCGCGCTGGGCGGAGCCGGGGCTCACCCGGGCGGCCTGGCTGTCGCCGTCGGGGGCCTCGGCCGCGGGTGTGGGCGCGGCGGTGGACCCGGGTGAGGGGGTGCCCGCCGTGGCCCCGCCGGCGGTCGGTGTTCCGGCTCCCGGCCCCGTCGCCGCGGACGCGGCGATGCAGCGGTCCGACCTGCTCGTCGC
>NZ_JAMXSG010000513.1:0-1501 GCF_024124365.1 Pseudonocardia sp. McavD-2-B | reverse complement strand
GGCGCCGCCGGCACGTCCGCGGTGCGGCAGGGTGCGGCGCCCAGCGCGGTCGTGACCGTGCCGGCCTCCACCCGGGCGGGCAGCAGCACCGCGTCGCCGACGAACCCGGCGACCCGGGCCGAGGCGGGGGCGGCGTAGAGCTCGCGCGGCGGTGCGGTCTGCTCCAGGCGGCCGTCGTGCAGGACGGCGACGCGGTCGCTGACCGCCAGCGCCTCCCGCCGGTCGTGGGTGATGAGCACCCCGGTGGCATCCGCGGCCCGCAGCGCCGCGACGACCTCCCCCCGGACCTGCTCGCGCAGCCCGGCGTCGAGCGCGGAGAACGGCTCGTCGAGCAGCACCACCCGGGGGTCCGGCGCGAGCGCCCGGGCCAGGGCGACCCGGCGGCGCTCCCCGCCGGACAGGGCGTGTGGCAGCCGGTCGGCCTCGGCGGTCAGGCCGACCAGCGCCAGCAGCTCCGCGACGCGCCCGCGCGCGGCGGCGGCCGGGCGCCGGCCGGGCCCGCGACGCAGCCCGAACCCGACGTTGCCGGCCACGGTCAGGTGCGCGAACAGCGCCCCCTCCTGCGGGACGAGCCCGACCCGGCGCCGCTCCGGCGCGACGGCGGTGACGTCGTCACCGTCGAGGTGCACCGTCCCGGCCGAGGGCCGGTGCAGCCCGGCGACCACCCGCAGCAGCGTCGTCTTCCCGCTGCCCGACGCGCCGAGTACCGACACCAGCTCACCCGGCGCGACGTCGAGGTCGATCCCGTGCAGCACCGGGTCCCGGCCGTAGCCCGCCCGCACCCCGCGCACCGACAACCCGGTCCTCATCGCGCTCCTCCCGGCCCGCCCGCGGTGGCCCGGACCAGCAGCGCCGCGGGGACGCACGCCAGCAGCAGCAGCGCCAGCGCCGCGGGGGCGGCCGCGCCGAAGGCCCCGAGCGAGGTCTGCGACCACAACCGGGTGGCCAGGGTGTCGATCCCGGTCGGGCGCAGCATGAGCGTCGCCGGGAGCTCCTTCATCGCCGTCACCGCCACGAGCAGCCCGCCGGCGGCCACCCCGGGCGCGGCCTGCGGCGCCGTCACCGACCACCAGGTCGACCACGGCGTCCGGCCGAGGGTGCGGGCGACCTCCTCGGCCTCGACCGGCACCCGCTCGACCGCCGTGCGGGTCGCACCGAGCGCCTTGGGCAGGAACAGGATCGCGTACCCGAACACCAGCACCGCCGCGGTCTGGTAGAGCGCCGGGACCAGCACCAGGGACAGGAACACCAGGGCCAGCCCGACGACGACCCCCGGCAGCCCCTGCCCGAGGTAGGCCACCGACTCGGTCGCGGCGACCGCGCGGGACCGGTACCGGGCCGCGAGCACCCCGACCGGCAGCGCCATCGCCACCGCCAGCAGAGCGGCCGCGCCGGACAGCAGCAGCGTCCACCCCGCCGCGACGGCCAGCCGCGGCAGGTCGGCGTCCACCCCGCCGGCGGCGACGACCCGGCGCGCGACCTCGGCGCCGATCCCGGACGC
>NZ_JAMXSG010000512.1:0-1523 GCF_024124365.1 Pseudonocardia sp. McavD-2-B | reverse complement strand
CGGCTCAGGCTGAGCCGGACGTCGCGGTCGCCGCGGCCGAGCTGCCCGGCCAGCTCCCCGGCCAGCGCGGCACGCTCCCCGGTGGGGGCGAGCACGACGGCGGTGCGCCAGGCCGTGCGGGCCACGTCGTCGTCGGGGTCGCGGAGCAGGTAGCGGGTGACCCACGGCCACGTCGACGGGGCGGCGATCTTCGACAGCGTGTGCAGCGCCTGTGCCCGCGCCCGGGGCCGCGGCGAGCCGAGCTCGACGCGCAGGCGGGGCAGCACGTCGGCGGCCGAGAGCCGGGTCAGCGCCCAGGACAGCATGTCGCGGACGAACGGGTCCGGCTCGGCCGCGCACCGCTCGACCAGGACACCGGCGAGTGCGGGGTCGGGGGCCGACCCGGCGGTGAGCGCCGCCCGCAGCCGGGTCGAGGCGTCGTCGGCGGCCAGGGCCGCACGGAGGTCCTGCGGTGTCGTCATGGGCGCCACCCCAGACCCTGTCACGGTGTGAAGGTCAAGCCCCGCGTGCAGGTTCAGGGCCGCGCCTCCAGCCACGGCCGCAGGTACTCACGGTCGTAGGGGACCTCCGCCGGGATCAGCGCGACCAGCCGCCGCACGCGCTCGGCGGCGTCGCGGGTCAGTCGGGCGTCGTCGTCGCGGGTCAGGGACTGCTCCGGGCCGAACCGGCGGGCCGCCGCCACGATCAGCCCGACCGCGGCGCGCAGGTCCTCGAGGTCGCCGTCGGCATCGGCCGGGTCCAGCCCGGCCTCGCGCATCCGGTCGGCCGGGCGGCGCAGCTGTTCCTCCAGCCAGCCCCAGGGGTCCGCGGTGAGGGCTTCGGAGAACACCCGGTCGCCGGGCTCGACGCCGTCGAACGACGGGTGGACGTGCGCGGCCGCCCACTCGCCCGGTCGGTCCATGCGGTCGAACAGGTCCGCCCGCCAGAACGGCCGGTCCACGACGAGCCGCTGCCCCGCGGACTCGCTGCCCCGGTGCGGCTGCGGGTCGAGCAGCAGCAGCTCCACCCGGGCGCCGCGCTCCATGGTGGCGTCGGCACCGATCTCGAACCAGCGCCGGACCTGGACGGCGAGACGGGTGAAGGAGAAGGTGATCAGCACGGTCGTACTCCCGTTCGGGTGAGCTGGTCGGCGAGGTCGGTCAAGTCCGTGGCGTGCAGGTCGAACCGGTCGTGTGCGCCCGGCGGGTCGCCACCGGGCCGGTCGACGTATGCGGTGCGCATCCCGGCGGCCGCCGCACCCCGGAGGTCCCACGCGTGGGCCGCGACCATCAGGAGCCGATCGGGCGGGACCGCCGCGGCCTCGACCGCGAGCCGGTAGACCTCCGGGGCGGGCTTGTACGACGCGGCGCCCTCCGCCGACAGAGCGAGGTGCCAGCGCAGCCCCGCCCCCGCGGCCAGCCGCAGCAGGGTGGAGCGGCTCGCGTTCGACAGCCCCACCACCGGGAACCGGCCGGCGAGCCGGGTGATCCCGTCGGACGAGTCCGGCCACGCCGGATGCCGCGCCCCGGCGCCGGCCAGCGCCG
>NZ_JAMXSG010000511.1:0-1528 GCF_024124365.1 Pseudonocardia sp. McavD-2-B | reverse complement strand
CGCGGTGAGCACCAGGGCGCGGGCCCCGGCGGCGTGGACGTCGCCGAGCAGGGTCAGGCCGCCCCCGGGCAGGCGCACGTCGAGGACCACGACCTGTGGCGCCCGCCGGGGGTCCGCGCCGGCCAGTACGGCCCGGGCGGCCGCCGCGTCGTGCGCGACGCCGACGACCTCCGCGTCACCGTGGACGGCGAGGCCGAGCGCGAGCAGGTCGGTGTACGACCGGTGGTCGTCGACCAGCAGCACCCGCAGCACCTGCGCGCACCCCCTCAATTCTCGGGAGATCAGGACGTCCTCGCCAGAGGTTAGCCTCCCCTCGCTCGAAAAGGGACCGACCCGGCGAACCGGGCGGATCCCCCATGCACCCCGGAGGACCACGTGACCCCATCGACGACCCGACCGACCCGGCGCGGCGTGCTCACCGGCGCCGTCCTCGCCGCCACCCTGCTCGTGGCCGGCTGCGGCGGCGCCCCGGCCGACCCGGCCCCGGCGGCGGGCGACGGGCCGCGCACCCTGACCCTGTACTCGGGGCGGGAGGAGGACCTGGTCGGCCCGCTGCTGGCGCAGTTCGAGCAGCAGTCGGGGATCACGGTCGACACCCGCTACGGCTCGACCACCGAGCTCGCCGCGCAGCTCGCCGAGGAGGGCGGCGCGACACCCGCCCAGGTGTTCCTCTCCCAGGACGCCGGCGCGCTGGGCGCGCTGGCCGGGGCGGGCGCGTTCGCGCCGCTGCCCGAGGAGGTGCGCGGCGTGGTCACCGCGCCCTACACCGCCACCGACGGCACCTGGACCGGGCTGACCGGCCGGGTCCGGGTCACGGCCTACAACATCCGGGTGCCCGAGGCCGAGGTCCCCGCCGACGTCACCGAGCTCACCGACCCGCGCTGGCGCGGCCGGGTCGGCATCGCCCCGACCAACGCCTCGTTCCAGGCCTTCGTCACCGCGCTGCGCGTCCAGGAGGGCGACGACGCCGCCCGCGCGTTCCTGGAGGGACTGCGCGCCAACGAGGTGCAGGTCTTCCCGCGCAACACCGCGATCCTGGAGGCCGTGGACAGCGGCGTCGTCGACGTCGGGCTCATCAACCACTACTACGTGGCCGCCGCCGAGACCCCGCCCGCGAACACCGCGCTGAAGTTCGGCGCGCCCGGCACCGCGAGCGCGCTGGTGAACGTCACCGGCGCCGGGATCCTCGCCAAGGCCGCGGAGTCCACCGAGGCGCGGGAGCTGCTCCGGTTCCTGGTGTCGCCGCAGGCCCAGGAGTACTTCGCCCGCGAGACCGGCGAGTACCCGCTGGTGGCGGGCGTCGCCGGGCCCGCCGGCATGCCCGCGCTGGCCGACCTGCGGGCGCCGCGGCTCGACCTGGCCGATCTGGAGGACCTCGACGGCACGACGCAGCTCATGACCCAGGTCGGGCTGCTCTGACCGTGCTGCTGCGCCGGTCCCCGCCCCGCACCGCGCCGGCCGGCCCGCCGGCCCCGGTGCGGCGCCGGCGACGACCACCCCGTGCCCTGCTGGGCGCGGCGGTGGTCGT
>NZ_JAMXSG010000510.1:0-1532 GCF_024124365.1 Pseudonocardia sp. McavD-2-B | reverse complement strand
CCTGCCGCCGGGCGCGGCGCGCGGTCCGCACGGCCCGCGCGCCCCGCACGGGCCGGGCCCGGCGACTACTGTCCGACGGGTGATCGAACTGCGCATCCGCCGGGCGATGACCCGGTGACCCGCCCCGGTGAGCACGACTTCCCGGTCCGCTCGGCCACCGACATCTACTCCGGCCGCGTCATGGCGCTGCGGTCGGACCGCGTCGTCATGCCCGGCGGCCGGGTCGCGACCCGCGAGATCCTGGAGCACCCGGGGGCGGTCGCCGTCGTCGCGGTGGACGAGGCCGGGCGGGTCCGGATGCTGCACCAGTACCGCCACGCCGTCCGGCGACGGCTGTGGGAGCTCCCCGCCGGCCTGCTCGACGTGGCGGGGGAGGACCCCGCGGTCACCGCCGACCGGGAGCTGACCGAGGAGGCCGGGCTGTCGGCGTCGGACTGGTCGGTGCTGCTCGACGTCGTGCCCTCACCCGGGTTCTCCGACGAGTCGGTCCGCATCTTCCTCGCCCGCGAGCTCGTCGAGAAGCCCCGCCCCGACCTGGGCGACGACGAGGAGGCCGACCTCGAGCTGCGCTGGATCCCGATCGCCGAGGCCGTCGGGATGGTGTTCTCCGGCGAGATCGTCAACGCGGTGTCCTGCGCCGGGCTGCTCGCGGCCCGCGCGGTGCTGGCCGGGGAGTTCGACCCGCGCCCGGTCGACGCCGAGTGGGCCGACCGCCCGTTCCGCTTCGCCCGCCGCGCCGACGAGTGATCCTCCGCCGCGCCGACGGGTGACTGCGGGCCGCGGCGACGCGTGACCGCGCAGGGTCTCCGGGTGACGGCCTGCCGCGCCGACGGGTGTCCGCCCGGCGGCGCCCACGGGTGACCGCGCCGGGCGGTGGTCAGGGCCGCAGCGGACGCCCCTCCGGGTCCCGGGGCGACCCGGCGAGCACCACGATCCCGTCGACGAACGACCAGATCGCGCCGATCCCGAAGGTCAGGAACGTGACCAGCAGCTGCGCGACGGCCAGACCGGTGTGGCCCGAGTAGAACCGGCCGATGCCGAACGGCAGGAACAGCTGCAGCAGCCCCGCCACGATCTTCTGCTTGTCCGAGTACGGCAGCCCCGAGTAGGGCTCGCGGCCGTACGGCGCGGACGGGTCGTATCCGTACGGGCCGTAGGACGGGGGCCCGGGGTGCGGTGGGTAGGCCGCGCCCGGGTACTGCTGCTGCCCGGACGCCCAGCCCGGCGCACCGGCGGCCCACGCCGGCCCGCCGGGGAACCCGCCGCCGGGGGACAAGCCCGCGGGGCCGCCGTCGGGGTACGGCCCGGACGGGTACGTCCCGGACGGGTACGTCCCGCCGGGGTACCCCGCGCCCGGGTAGCCGGGCGCCCCGGGGGCCGGCCACGGGGGGCGGGGACCGGCCGTCGTCGGCGACGGGTCCGGGTAGGGGCCCGCCGCGGGGTGGCCCGACGGATCCGGGTACGGGGTGGCCCGGGTCGGGCCGGGAACCGCGAAGCGCGCGGTGCGCTCGGCGTCACCGCTGTGCCCGTCG
>NZ_JAMXSG010000050.1:0-25338 GCF_024124365.1 Pseudonocardia sp. McavD-2-B | reverse complement strand
GCGGTGACGGTCATCGGGCGACGCTCGGGGTGTCCTGGCCGGCCGGGGCCGCGCCCGCGGGCCGGTGCACGGTCGCCAGGATCGTGTCGAGGTCGAGCACGCCGCGGTGCACCCCGTCCCGGTCGACGACGGCCACGGCGTTCGCGTTCCCGGCGAGCATCGCGTCGAGCGCGGTGTGCAGGGTGTCCTGCGGCCCGATCCGCGTGACGACGGGCAACCCGTGGTCGAGCACGTCGCCCGCGGCGTCGCGGGGCAGCCAGCCCCGGGGGCGGCGCTCGCCGTCGAGCAGCAGCACGAACTCCCGCTCCCCCGCCCGCAGCGCGGCGACGCGCTCGTCGCGGGTGGCGTCGTGCCCGACCGTCGGCCAGTCGGCGAGGCCGACGTCGGCGACGCGGGTGAGGGTGAGCCGCTTGATCGTGGCCCCGGCCCCGACGAAGTCGGCGACGAAGTCGCTGGCGGGCTCGGTGAGCAGCCGTTCGGGGGTGTCGAACTGCTCCACCCCGGAACCGGCGTTGAACACCGCGATCCGGTCGCCCATCTTGACGGCCTCGTCGATGTCGTGGGTGACGAACACGATCGTCGTGCCGAGCTCGGCCTGGATGCGCAGCAGCTCGTTCTGCAGGGTCTCGCGGGTCAGCGGGTCGATCGCGCCGAACGGCTCGTCCATCAGCATCACCTCGGGGCCCGCGCCGAGCGCACGGGCCACGCCGACGCGCTGCTGCTGGCCACCGGAGAGCTGCTTGGGGAAGCGGCCGCGGAACTCGCCCGGGTCGAGTCCCACCAGGGTGAGCAGCTCGTCGACGCGCTCGGCGATGCGGCGGCGGTCCCAGCCGAGCATCGTCGGCACGGTCGCGACGTTCTCGGCGACGGTGCGGTGCGGGAACAGTCCGGTCTGCTGGATGGCGTAGCCGATCCGGCGCCGCAACTGGTCCGGGTCGACGGAGGTGACGTCGTCGCCGTCGAGCAGGATCCGGCCCGAGGTCGGCTCGATCAGCCGGTTGATGAGCTTCATCGTGGTCGTCTTGCCGCAGCCCGACGGGCCGAGGAACACGACGAGCTCGCCGCGCGGCACCTCCAGGTCCAGGCGGTCGACGGCGGGTCGCTCCTGCCCCGGGTAGCGCTTGGTGAGCTGTTCCAGCCGGATCATCGGCTCAGGCACGGATCCCCCTCGAGGTGGTCAGGCGGGTGAGCAGGGCGATCGCGGCGTCGAACAGGACCGCCAGCACGACGATCCCGGCGATGCCCTGCACGGTCAGGTAGATCGCGAACGGGGTGCCCGCGCTGGACAGGCCGGAGAGGATCAGGTTGCCCAGCCCCGGCCCGTTGACGGCCGCGGAGATCGCGGCGATGCCCAGCAGCAGCTGCGCGGCGACCCGGACCCCGGCGAGCACCACCGGCCAGGCCAGCGGCAGCTCGATGCCCAGCAGCAGCCGGGTGCGGTCCATCCCGACGCCGCGAGCGGACTCGGTGACCGCCGGGTCGACCGCGCGGAGCCCGACGATCGCGTTGCGGACCACCGGCAGCAGGCCGTAGAGCATCAGCGCGACGACCGCGGGCCCCCACCCGAGCCCGAGCAGCGGGATCAGCAGCCCGAACAGCGCGTAGGACGGCACCGTCATGATCAGCGACGACCCGTTGACGGCGGCCGCCCGGCCGAGGTCGGTCCGGTAGGTGGCGACGGCGAGCGGCACACCCACCACCACCGCGAGTGCCAGCCCCACCACGACGAGCGCGGCGTGCTCGAGGGTGTGACCGAGCACCTCGCCCCAGTTCGTGGAGAGATACTCCCAGAAACCCATGACCGGCATTCTCTACGCACACCGGACCAATCCCCCACCCGGTCGGCGGAGGCGGGTCGTCACCGGTCTGGCAGCCTGCGCATGTGGAGATCGCCGGCACCGTACGCGAGGTCGAGACCGAGCCGGGCGTGACCCTCTGGGTGCAGGACCTGCCCGCACACCGGCCGACGCCGGCGGCGCCGGTGCTGCTGGTGAACGGGGCGGGCTCGGCCGGGTACGGCTGGCCGGACGCGCTGGTCGAGGTGCTGCGCGAGCGGCACCGGGTGGTCCGCTACGACCATCGCGACACCGGCCGCTCGACCCACGCGTTCGAGGACCGGCCCTACGCCGTCGCCGACCTGGCGACCGACGCACTCGCGGTGCTCGACGGCTGCGGGATCGACCGGGCGCACCTGGTCGGGATGTCGCTGGGCGGGACGCTGGTCCAGCTGCTCGCGCTCGACGCGCCGCACCGCATGGTCAGCGCGACGCTGCTGTGCACCGCGGCGCTCGACACCGGCGACGCCGACCTGCCCGGCCCGACCCGGGACGTGCAGCGGATGTGGCAGGAGCTGGGCGACCCGCGCGACGAGGCCGGCGAGCTGGCCTGGCGGGTCGAGTACTGGCGACGCGTCTCCGGCGGGGTGCTGCCGTTCGACACCGCGGAGTTCGCCGCGCGGGAGCGGCGGATCATGGACCACACCGGGCGGGTCGAGCCGTGCACCGCGCACGCCCAGGCCGATCCCGACGGGCTGGACCGCGGCGCCGAGCTGGGCTCGGTCACGGTGCCGACGCTCGTCGTCGAGGCGCCGGAGGACCCGGTGCACCCGCCGCCGCACGCCGACCACCTGGCGGCGCGGATCGGGGCGGCCGCGCAGGTCGTCACGGTGGACGGGATGGGGCACGCCCTGCCGGACCTGCTGTGCGAGCCGATCGCGGCGGTGCTGCTGGAGCACGCCGCCGAGGCCGAGGAGGCGGAGGCCGAGCCGGTGGCACCGCAGGCGGAGGCCGACCCGGTGGCGCCGCGGGCGGAGGGGCTGCGGGAGGCCGGTCAGCCGACCCAGCGGTAGCGGCGCTCCGGACGGCCGGTGCCGCCGTAGCGCAGCCGTACGGTGACCTGCCCGGTCGACACGAAGTGCTCCAGGTAGCGGCGTGCGCTGACCCGGGACAGCCGGGTGGCCTCGGCGCACTCGGTCGCCGACAGGTCCGCCTCCGCATCGGTCCCCGAGTGCGCGCGCAGGGTGCCCGCGACGAGCTCCGCGGTCGGGGTGGTCAGCCCCTTCGGCATCCGTTCGGGGCCGCCGGGGGTGCGGGCCGGGGCGGCAGCGGTGCCGCCGAAGAGCCGGTCGATGTCGGACTGGTCGCGGACCCGGTCCAGGTCGCGCCGGATCCGCGTCGCGCGGTGCACCTGGGCGGCGAGCGCGGCGGAGTCGAACGGCTTGACGAGATAGTGCAGCGCACCGCCGTGCAGGGCGGCGGCGACCGTGTCGGAGTCGTCGGCGGCGGTCACGACCAGCACGAACGGGTCGTCGGCGGCCCCGGTGCGCAGCCGCGTCAGCACCTCCAGGCCGGACATGTCGGGGAGGTAGACGTCGAGCAGCACCAGCTCCGGACGGAGCCGGGCGGCGGCGTCGAGGGCGTCGGCGCCGTTGTGCGCGACGCCGACCACGGTGCAGCCCTCGATCCGCTCCACGTAGCCGGAGTGGACCTTCGCGACCATGAAGTCGTCGTCGACGACCAGGACCCTCACACCCGCACCCCCGTCGGCGCCACCGGCAGCACCGCCTCGAACACCGCACCGACCCGGCCCGCCGGCGCAGGCCGCACCGCGATGGTGCCACCCCGGCGCAGACACGCCTGCCGGGCCAGGGCCAGGCCGAGCCCGCGGCCGCCGATCTCGGCGGCCTTGGTCGAGTAGCCGGCCCGGAACACCTCCTCGGCCAGCTCGGAGGCGATCCCGGGGCCGGAGTCGCGGACCTCGACCCAGACCTCGTCGCCGTCGGTGTCGCCGCCGCCGGCGAGCCCGATCTCGATCCGGCGCGGGCCGTCCCGCCCGGCGGTCGCGTCGATCGCGTTGTCGATCAGGTTGCCGAGCACGGTCACGAGGTCGGCGGACAGGTCAGGGTCGTGGTCGGGGTCGGTCGGGTCGAGCCGGGACTCCGGGTCCAGGGCCAGCTCGACGCCGCGCTCGGCGGCCTGGCTGTTCTTCGCGACGAGCAGCGCGGCCGTCGCCGGGTCGCCGACGCCGGCCGTGACCTCGCGGCGCCATCCCTCCGAGGCGGCGACGATCCCGGCGACGAACCGGCGGACCTCGTCGTGCTCGCCGAGCTCGGTGAGCCCGGCGATGGTGTGCAGCCGGTTGGAGAACTCGTGGGCCTGGGCGCGCAGGGTGTCGGTGACGGTGTGCGAGGCGTCGAGCCGGTGCTGCAGGGTGGTGAGCTCGGTGCGGTCCCGCAGGGTGACCACGGCGCCCACGTCGCGGCCGTCGACGCGGATCGGGCGGCGGTTGAGCACCAGGGCCCGGGTGTCGCGCAGCACGAGCTGGTCCTCGCCGTCGGCGGCACCGGTGAGGACCTCGCGGAGCCGGTCGTCGAGGCCGAGGTCGGCGACGGCGTCGCCCTCGCGGGCGCCGGGCAGCTCCAGGAGCTCGCGGGCGACCGGGTTGAGCAGGGTGATCCGGTCGGCGGTGTCGAGCCCGACCACGCCCTCCTTGATACCGAGCAGCATCGCCTCGCGGCGCTGCACCAGCTCGACGATCTCGTCGGGCTCCAGGCCGAGGGTCTGGCGGCGGACCCGCCGGGCGAGCAGCAGCGACCCGAGGAGGCCGACGACCAGGGCCAGCCCCAGCAGCGCGCCGGTCTCCGCGCGGGCTCCGGCGAGGGACTCCCACAGCGACGGGGCGCGGATCCCGGCCGACACCAGTCCGGCGACGGCGCCGCGGTCGTCGATCACCGGCACCTGGGCGACGACGGTGCGCCCGTCGGGGTTGCCGACCCAGGCCCGGCCCTGCGGCGCGGTGCTGGCGCCGGGGTCGAAGCGCTGCCGGACCCGGGACGGGTCCGGCGAGGTGCGCACGACCAGCCCGGCGTCGACGATCTCGATCTCGTCGGCCCCGGACAGGTTCTCCGCGCTGCGGGCGAACGAGGGCAGCAGGTCGTAGCGGCGGGTCTGCAACGCCTCGCGCACGGTCGGTACGGACGCGACGTCCTCGGCGACCGACAGCATCCGGCGTCCCTGGGTCTCGCGGAACGACTCCGAGGACTGCACGGCGGCCAGCGCCGCGACCGCGCCGAGCAGTACGACCACGACCACCAGCTGCCAGACGAGGAACTGGCGGGCCAGCGGCCCACCCGTCCCCCCGGCGCGCCGTCGCATGCGCCCAGCGTAGGACGTGCGACGACGGCAGCGGCCACGCGAGGCGGTGGGGCCACGACGCGTCGCGCGGCTCACGCTGGGTGGACCGGCCCGGCCGCGGACGCGCAGACTCACCGGCGGCGGCACGGCGGCGGCACGGCGACGGGCGGGTGGACATGGCGGGGACGGCGACGCGGCCCGGCGGGGCACCGATCGCCCGCCGCGCCCGCCGGGGTCCGGTCGTCTCGCTGGTCGTGGTGCTCGTGCTGGCCCTCGCCGCGGTCGTCGTCCCGATCGTGCTGACCGACGGGCCGCGGCCGCTGTCCGACCTGCGCATCCTGGTCCCCAATCCACCCGGCGGGGGCTACGACGTCACCGCCCGCAGCGCGGCCAAGGTGCTGTCCGACACCGGGATCGCCGGCCCGGTCGAGGTGTTCAACCTGTCCGGGGCCGGCGGGATCGCCGGGCTCGGCCGGGTCGAGGGCGAGGCGGGCAACGGCAGGCTCCTGATGAGCATGGGGCTCGGGATCGTCGGGGCGACCGCCTCCCGTGGCACCCCGCTCTCGCTCGCCGGCACCACTCCGGTCGCGCGGCTGGTCGAGGAGTCGGAGATCGTCGTCGTGCCCGCGGACTCGCCCTACCACGACGTCCGCGCGCTGCTCGACGCCTGGCGCGCCGCCCCCGGCGGGCTCACCGCCGGCGGTGGCTCGAGCGTCGGTGGACCGGACCACCTCGCCACGATGCTGCTCGCCGAGGGCACCGGCATCGCGCCCGCCCGGGTCCGCTACGTGTCCTACGAGGGCGGGGGTCCGCTGCTCGCGGCGGTGCTGCGCGGCGAGGTGGGTTTCGCGGTGTCGGGGGTGGGCGAGTTCGCCGACCAGATCGGGTCCGGTGACCTGCGGGTGCTCGCGGTGACCGCGGGCGAGCGGGTGCCCGGCCTCGACGTGCCGACGCTGCGCGAGTCGGGGGTGGACGTCGAGTTCAGCAACTGGCGCGGGCTGGTCGCGCCGCCCGGGCTGCCCGACGCCGACCGCGCCGCGCTGGCCGACGCCGTCTCCGCGATGCGCGACACACCCGAGTGGCGGCAGGTGCTGGCCGCGAACGGGTGGCGCGACGCCTGGCTCCCGGGCGCGGACTTCGCCCGGTTCACCGCCGCCGAGAACGAGCGGGTGGAGCACGTCCTGGGCGAGCTGGGGCTGCGAACACGCTGACCCGCGCACCCGGTCCGCGGTGACCGCAACGACCACAACGACCGTTGTGGCCGTTACGGAGACATCGG
This sequence comes from Pseudonocardia sp. McavD-2-B, assembly GCF_024124365.1. NCBI lineage: Bacteria > Bacillati > Actinomycetota > Actinomycetes > Pseudonocardiales > Pseudonocardiaceae > Pseudonocardia > Pseudonocardia sp. McavD-2-B. The sequence continues at coordinate 18,927 of NZ_JAMXSG010000050.1, read as the reverse complement.
ACGGGTGACTCCGCACACTGCAACGCGTTCGCTTCGCAACGGTGAGATCGGACGCAGATGCCTCAGACGGCTCCTCCACGAACGCAGGACCGGCCTCCGCCGGACGCCCCCACGCCGCCCGTGCCGCGGCCCCGGGTCGGACCTCTCCTCGGCACGGTGGTGGCCGTGCTGGCCGCCCTGCTCCTCGTCCCGCCCGCGGTGGGCGCGATCGGGGGCGGCGGCGACGGCACCCAGCTCCGCGGGCTGCGGATGCTGGTCCCGAACGCCCCCGGCGGCGGCTACGACGTCACCGCCCGCAGCGCGGCCAAGGCCATGGAGGACGCCGGGCTGACCGGGTCGGTCGAGGTCTTCAACCTGCCCGGTGCGGGCGGCACGGTCGGGCTCGGCCGGACCGTCAACGAGGCCGGCGACGACCGGCTCGTGATGAGCATGGGCCTGGGCGTGGTCGGGAGCGTGTACTCCAACGACTCGCCGGCCACGCTCGAGCAGACCACACCGATCGCGCGGCTGACCGAGGAGACCGAGATCGTCGTCGTCCCCGGTGACTCGCCCTACCGGAACGTGGGCGACCTGCTGGCCGCCTGGCGGGCGGCCCCCGGGAAGACCCCGGTCGGCGGCGGCTCCTCCCCCGGCGGCCCGGACCACCTGGCCCCGATGCTGATGGCCGAGGGCGCCGGCGTGGACCCGCGCGCGGTCAACTACGTCTCCTACGACGGCGGCGGCGAGCTGCTCGCCGCCGTCCTCGGCGGCAAGGTCGCGTTCGGGGTGTCCGGGCTCGGCGAGTTCGCCGACCAGATCGCCTCGGGCGACCTGCGGGTGCTCGCGGTGACCGCGGGCGAGCGGATCCCCGGCCTCGACGCGCCGACGCTGCGCGAGTCCGGCATCGACGTCGAGTTCACCAACTGGCGCGGTGTCGTCGCGCCGCCGGGGCTGGACCCCGAGGGCGTCGCCGAGCTGGAGCGCGCCTACGCCGAGCTGCACACGACGCCGGAGTGGCGCGAGGTGCTGGCCCGCAACGGCTGGCAGGACGCGTACCTGCCGGGGCCGGAGTTCGGCCGGTTCCTGGCCGACGAGGACGCCCGCGTCGAGCGGGTACTGACCGGGCTGGGGCTGACGTGACGACCATCGGGGACACCGGGACCGCTCGCTCCTGGTGGAAGGAGCACTCGGAGCTGGGTGTGTCGGTGCTGCTGGCCCTCACCGGCCTGCTGGTGCTGGGCGACACCCTCGCCGAGGGCGGCGGCGGCAGCGCGTCCGACCCGCTCGGACCGCGCACCGTCGCGTTCGTGCTCGGCGCGGCGCTGCTGGTGCTGGCGGCGCTGCTGACCGTCGACGTCCTGCGCGGCGGCCGCGGCGAGGCCGAGGGCGGCGAGGACGTCGACCTCGACACCGCCGTGGACCTGCGCACGGTCGGGATGCTGGCCGGGGTGATCGTCGCGACGGCGGCACTCATCCCGCTCGCCGGCTGGCCGATCGCCGGGACCGTCCTGTTCGCCGGCGCCACCTACGCGCTCGGCTCGCGCGCGGTGCTCCGCGACCTCGGCATCGCCGCCGCGGTCTCGCTGCTGACCTGGGTGCTGTTCGACGCCGTGCTCGGCGTCGACCTGCCGGGCGGCCCGCTGATGGGGGTGTTCGGCTGATGGGCACGTTCGACCTGCTCATGAACGGGTTCGCGCACGCGCTGACCCCGCAGAACCTGCTGTTCGCCGCGTTCGGGGTGCTGCTCGGCACCGCGATCGGTGTGCTGCCGGGCATCGGCCCGGCGATGGCGGTGGCACTGCTGCTGCCGGTGACCTACGCGTTCGACCCGACCGGCGCGTTCATCATGTTCGCCGGCATCTACTTCGGGGCGATGTTCGGCGGGTCGACGACGTCGATCCTGCTGAACACCCCCGGCGAGTCCGCCTCGGTGATGGCGGCCATCGAGGGCAACCCGATGGCGAAGTCCGGGCGCGGCGCCCAGGCGCTCGCCACCGCCGCGATCGGGCACTTCATCGGCGGCATCGTCGGCGTGACCGGGCTGGTCCTGGTCGCCCCGCTGATCGCCTCGGTGGCCGTCGACATCGGCGCCCCGGACTACTTCGCGATCATGGTCCTGGCCTTCGTCGCCGTCAGCGGCGTGCTGGGTGCCTCGCGGGTCCGCGGGTTCGCCGCGCTCGCGCTGGGCCTCACGATCGGCCTGGTCGGGCTCGACCCGATCTCCGGGCAGCCGCGGCTCACCTTCGGGGTGCCGCAGCTGGCCGACGGCATCGACGTCATCATCGTCGCGGTCGGGCTGTTCGCGATCGGCGAGGCGCTGTGGGTGGCCGCCCACCTGCGACGACGCACGCAGGAGGTCATCCCGGTCGGCCGTCCGTGGCTGGGCCGCGAGGACCTCAAGCGGACCTGGAAGCCGTGGCTGCGCGGCCCGTTCATCGGGTTCGGCTTCGGTTCGATCCCGGCCGGCGGCGCCGAGATGTCGACCTTCATGGCGTACGTGACCGAGCGGAAGCTCTCGAAGCACCCGGAGCAGTTCGGGAAGGGCGCCATCGAGGGCGTCGCCGGGCCGGAGTCCGCGGCCAGCGCGTCGTCGGCGGGGACGCTGGCGACGATGCTGACCCTCGGCCTGCCGACGACGGCGATCGCCGCCGTCATGCTCGCCGCGTTCCAGCAGTTCGGCATCCAGCCCGGCCCGCTGCTGTTCCAGAAGGAGCCGGACCTGGTCTGGACGCTCATCGCGAGCCTGTTCATCGGCCTGGTCATGCTGCTGGTGCTGAACCTTCCGCTGGCCCCGGCCTGGGCGAAGCTGCTGCGGATCCCGCGGCCGTACCTCTACGCGGGCATCCTGTTCTTCGCCTGCGTCGGCGCCTACGCGGTGTCCGGCCAGCCGGTCGACCTGCTGGTGCTGCTCGCGATCGGCGGCATCGGGTTCCTGATGCGCCGGTTCGGGCTGCCGGTGCTGCCGGCCATCATCGGCGTCATCCTCGGCCCGGACGCGGAGCTGCAGCTGCGCCGCGCCCTGCAGATCGCCGACGGCGACGTCACCACGCTGGTCTCCACCCCGCTTGCGATCGTCGTGTACTCGCTGATCGCGATCCTGCTGGTCGCCCCGGTCGTGCTCCGCGCGGTCCGCGCCCAGCGGGGCGACCGGGAGTCCGAGACGGTCTGACCCGGTCGGTGCCCCGACACGCCCCGCGGCTGCACCGGCCGCGGGGCGTCGTCGTCCGCGCGGTGATCCGTGCGCCGCGCGCGTCCGGGCGCACGCGCGGCACGGATCACCGCGCGCAGCGGATCACGTCACGGCGCGGTGGGGCAGGATCGGGTCATGGGGTTCGACGCCGCCCGCGCGCTCGCCGAGACGCTGCTGGCCCACCAGCGCCCGGAGCTGTGGGAGCGCGCGCAGCGGGCGGCGATCGCGGCCCGCGCCGCCGCCGAGGACGGCGGGCACGACCGGGACCTGCTGATGACGGCCGCGGTGCTGCACCCCATCGGGCACTCGCCGGTCGCCCGCCGGACCGGGGACCCGCAGCGCGACGCCGCCCGGTTCCTCGAGGTCCGCGGCTACGACGCGCGGGTCGTCGAGCTCGTCGCCGGGCACGGCCCGCTCGCCGGTGCGCTGCTCGCCTGCACCGACGCGGCCACCCTCACCCCACCGGATACGGACGATCCGCCCGCAGGAGCGGCGCAGACCGTGTCGTAGCCCAATCCTGGGCCGGTGGCGATCACCGAGGCCCCGCGGCGGGTCCGCGACCCGGGTGGGCTCCTGGCTCCTGCAGGACGCGCACCGCCCGACCGGCAGGGCCCGCACGCCCGGCCCGAACCGGAGCACCCGCGCCACGCCCGGTGCGAGGTCACCGGCGTCGTCGAGGTCGCCCCGATCACCCGGGAGATCCTGCGGGAGGCCGGGCCCGACGTGGCCCGGCACCCCGTGGTGCACGTCGGCTAGAGCGGCTCGTAGTGGCCGGCGTGGGTCTCGCGGACGACGTTCTTGCGGATCTTCCCGGTCGAGGTGCGCGGCAGCTCGTCGGCGACGATCACCGCCTTCGGGACCTTGTAGGGGTCGAGGTGCCCGCGCAGGGCGGCCAGCAGCGCCTCCGGGTCGACCGTCGCGCCGGGCCGGGGCACGACCACCGCGGTGATCGCCTCGCTCCACCGCTCGTGCGGCAGCCCGACCACGACCGCCTCCGCGACGTCCGGTGCGGCCGCGTAGACGGCCCGCTCGACCTCCAGCGAGGCCACGTTCTCGCCTCCCGTCTTGATCACGTCCTTGACCCGGTCGGCGAACCACAGCACGCCGTCCTCGCCGAGCCGGCCGACGTCGCCGGAGTGGAACCAGCCGTGCCGGAACGCCTCGTCGGTCGCGGCGTCGTCGTCGAGGTAGCCGTTCATGGTGGACGGGCCGCGGTAGACGATCTCGCCCTCCTCCCCCGGGCCGAGCAGGGTCCCGCCGGAGTCCATGACCGCGACCCGGACCCCGGTGATCGGGGTGCCGACCGCACCGATGTGGGTCAGCTGGTGCTCGGGACGGAACAGGGTGGTGCACGGGCTCATCTCGGTCTGCCCGAACAGCAGCGCGAAGTCGCAGCCGAAGCCGTCCAGGCAGGCCCGGATCAGCGGCTCGGGCATCGGCGCCATCGCGTACACGGCGCGCCGCAGCGACGACAGGTCCCGCCCGGCGAACGACGGGTGCTCCAGCGCCGCCCGGTACATCATCGGCAGTCCGAACACCTGGGTGATCCGCTCGCGCTCGACGGTGTCGAGGAACGCGGCGGGCTCGAACCCCCGGGAGAGGTGGATCGTCGCCCCGACCAGCACCGCCGGGGTGCAGAACGCGTTGAGCTGCGCGGTGTGGAACATCGGCATCATCGCCAGGAACCGGTCCGCCGCCGACCAGCCCGAGTCCAGCGCCGCGGAGAACGACTCCAGGGTGACCGCCAGGTGCGAGGTGACGACGCCCTTGGGGAACGACGTCGTCCCCGAGGTGTACAGGTAGGACAGCGGGTCCCGGTCCTCGACCAGCACCTCGACCGGTCCGGCGCCGTCCCCGCCCCCGGCCTCGACGTCGGCCAGCGGGACCCCGGCGCCGGCCGGCCCGCCGGTGCCGGGCGCGACGAACACCTCGGTCACCGCGGGCACCTGCACCCAGGCCGGCGCGAGCGCCGCGACCAGCTGCGCCTCGACGACGATCCCGCGGGCCCGGGAGTGGCCCAGGACGTAGGCGACCTCGTCCGGACGCCAGCCCAGGTTCACCGGCACGCAGACCAGGCCGAGGCGGGCGCAGGCGTAGTAGACGGCGAGGAACTCGGCGCTGTTGCCCGAGGCCAGCGCGAGCGCGTCGCCGCGGGTCCAGCCGCGCGCGGCGAGCCCGCGGGCCAGCCGGTCCACCCAGGCGTCCAGCTCGGCCCAGGTCCAGGACCGCTCCCCGTCGACGACGGCGGTCCGCCCCGGCCGGGCGGCGGCGCTGCGGCCGAGCGCGTCGGCGACGTTGACCCGCCCGATCAGGTTCCGGTCGAGCTCGCCGGCACCCATCAGTACGACCTCGGCAGCCCGAGCCCGTGCTGGGCGACGTGGTTGAGGATCATCTCGCGGTTCACCGGCGCGACCTGCATGAGCCGGGCCATCCCCCAGTACGGGATCAGCCCGTACTCGCTGGCCAGACCGTTACCGCCGTGGGTCTGCATGGCCGCCTCGACGGCGTGCGTCGCCGCCTCGGCCGCCGCGTACTTGGCCATGTTGGACTCCTCGCCCGCGGGCATCCCGCGGTCGTGCAGCCACGCGGCCTTGCGGGTCATCAGCGCCGCGAGCTCGGTCTCGATCCGGGCCCGCGCCAGCGGGTGCGAGACGCCCTGGTGGGCACCGATCGGGGTGTCCCAGACCTGCCGGGTGCGGGCGTAGTCGGCTGCCTTGGCCAGCGCGAACCGGGCGATGCCGACGCCGAGCGCGGCGCCGGTGATCCGCTCGGGGTTGAGGCCGCGGAAGACCTGGCGGAACCCGTCGCCCTCGGCGCCGACCAGGTTGCCCGCCGGGACGCGGACGTCGTCGAAGTGCAGGACGTGCTGCTTGTCCGGGGCGATGAGGTCCACCGGCAGCGGGGTACGGGTCAGCCCGGGCGAGTCGACCGGCACGACGAACAGGCTCAGGCGCGCCTTCCCGTCCGGCGCCCTCCCGGTCCGCGCGACGACCAGCACGGCCTCGGCGTCGTCGGTGCCGGAGATGTAGTGCTTGGTGCCGGTGAGCACCCAGTCGTCGCCGTCGCGGTCGGCGCGGGTCGCCATCCGGTGGGTGTTGGACCCCGCCTCCGGCTCGGTGATCGCGAAGACCACCTTGGTGGAGCCGTCGGCGAGCCCGGGCAGCCAGCGACGGCGCAGCTCCTCGGAGCCGAACTCCCCGATCACCTCGGCCGAGATCGCCGCGGACACCAGCACCAGCAGCAGCGGGGCGCCCTGCGCCGCGGCCTCCTCGCAGACGATGGACAGCTCCACGAGCCCGCCGCCACCGCCCCCGTGCTCCTCGGCGACGTTGACGCCCAGGAATCCCGCCTGCCCCATCGCCTTCCACAGCTCGTGGGTGTGCCTGCCCTCCCGGGCGCACCGCAGGTAGTACTCGCTGCCGTAGGAGGCCGCGATGGCGGCGACGGCCGCCCGCAGGTCGCGTTCCTCGTCGGTCTCGGTGAAGTCCACGCCGACTCCCTAGTGATCCGTTGTTCACTTGTGGCGGACCGTACCGCGCGGATGCGATGCTGGAAAGATGCCGACGCGAACCAGCTCCGGAACCGCGGGACCCCCGCGGCGGCGCGACCCGGAACGCGGGGAGCGGATCCTCGAGGCGGCGGCCCGGCTCGCGGCCGGTCGCGGCTTCCACGCCGTCGGGATGGCCGAGATCGGCGCCGAGGCCGGCATCGTCGGGTCCGGGATCTACCGGCACTTCGCCTCCAAGGAGGCGGTCCTGCTCGCCCTGCTCGACCGCGGCATGGCCCGCCTGGAGGCCTCCGCGGCGGCGGCGCTGGCCGCGGGCACCCCCGAGCGCGAGACGCTGACCGTGCTGGTGGCGGACCACATCCGGCTGGTGACCGAGAACCGCACCGAGTTCGCCGTCTACTACGGCGAGGTCCACACCCTGCCCGCCGAGGCCCGCCGCGACCTGCGGCGCCGTCAGCGCCACCACGTCGAGGACTGGGTGCACGTGCTCGCCCCGCTGCGTCCGGACCTGTCCGACGGCGAGCTGCGCGTGCTGGTGCACGCCTGCGTCGGCGCGATCCAGTCGACGCTGTTCTTCCGCAGCGGCCTGGACCAGCACCGGCTGGTGGGGTTGCTCGGCGGGCTGGCGCACGGCCTGCTCGGCGTCGACCCGGTCCGCCGGTGAGGACCCGTGGTGATCTCCCCGGCATCCGGTTGACAACAACCCGCTCCCCCGGGTTCGGTGGAAGCGTGACCGGCTTCCTGCTGACCCGACGCCGTCACGTCGACAACCTCGTCGTCGTGAGCCAGGCCTGTCGCTGATCGCGTCACCGCAGGTCCGTTTCCTCCCTCTTCCCTCTCTTTCCGGCGCCGTCGTGTGCCCGTCTGCCGCGCCCGGCACACCCCCGAGGAGTCTCCCGTGTCCGATGCTCTCGCCACCACGCCCAACACCCGGATCCAGGAGCCGCTGAAGTTCGCGTACTGGGTCCCGAACGTCTCCGGCGGGCTGGTCACCAGCACCATCGAACAACGCACCGACTGGGGCTTCGAGTACAACAAGAAGCTGGCGCAGACCGCCGAGAACAACGGCTTCGAGTACGCGCTGTCCCAGATCCGCTACATGGCCAGCTACGGCGCCGACCACCAGCACGAGGCCACCGCGTTCTCCCTCGCGCTGGGCCTGGCCACCGAGCGGCTCAAGGTGATCGCCGCCGTCCACCCCGGCCTGTGGGAGCCCTCGGTGCTGGCCAAGTGGGTCGCCACCGCCGACCACCTGACGAACGGCCGGATCGCGGTCAACATCGTCTCCGGCTGGCTGAAGGCCGAGTTCACCGCGATGGGCCAGCCGTGGCTCGAGCACGACGAGCGCTACCGCCGCAGCAACGAGTTCATCCGGGTGCTGCGCGAGATCTGGACCTCCGACGGCGGCGCCGAGTTCGCCGGCGACTTCTACCGGATCCGCGATTTCGACCTCAAGCCCCGCCCGGTCGACGTCCCCGGCCGTCCGCACCCCGAGATCTTCCAGGGCGGCAACTCCACCGCGGCCCGCTACAACGGCGGCGCCGTGTCGGACTGGTACTTCTCCAACGGCAAGGATTACGACGGCTTCTCCGAGCAGGTCGAGGAGGTCCTCGGCCACGCGAAGACCGCCGAGCGGCTGCAGCCCGTCCGGTTCGGCCTCAACGGCTTCATGATCGCCCGGGACGGCGAGAAGGAGGCCCGGGACACCCTGCGCGAGATCATCGAGAAGGCCAACCGGCCCGCCGTCGAGGGCTTCCGCGACGCCGTCCAGCAGGCCGGCAGCTCCACCGGCGACAAGCGCGGGATGTGGGCGGACTCCTCGTTCGAGGACCTCGTCCAGTACAACGACGGCTTCAAGACCCAGCTGATCGGCACTCCGGAGCAGATCGCCGACCGCGCCATCGAGTACAAGCGGCGCGGCGCGAACCTGCTGCTGCTCGGTTTCCTGCACTTCCAGGAGGAGGTCGAGTACTTCGGCGCGAAGGTGCTGCCGATCATCCGGGAGAAGGAGGCCGAGCTGGCCGCCCGCGAGCCGCAGCTCACCACCGTCTGACCGACACCGTCCGCACGGGTCCGGCGACCGTCGTCGCCGGGCCCGTCCGCGTTCGCGGGGCGCTCGAGACCGCGGCGCGCTTCACCCGCGAGCGGACCCGGCCGTGGCTCCACGGCGGCCACGAGCGCGCCGTCGACGAGCCCTACCAGCTCGACCCCTACGGCGACCTGCACGCGAAGCTGTGGGCGGTCGAGGCGCTGGCCGGCGCCGTCGCGCAGGAGATCACCTCGGGGATCCTCGAAGGTCTCGGGGCCCGCGCGACGACCACGGAGCTGGGCTTCGACCGGTTCTGGCGCAACGTCCGCACGCACACCCTCCACGACCCGGTCGCCTACAAGCGGCGCGAGGTCGGGGCGTGGGTGCTGCGCGACGAGCTGCCCGAGCCGACCTGGTACTCCTGACCCGCCTGCGGACCCCGGTCCCCGCAGACGACACCGCCCGCCCCGGTCGCGCCGGGGCGGACGGTGTCGTCGCCGCGGTGGCTCGCGGCGGGCCGCTCAGCCGACGGTCGTGCGGTCGCCCTCACCCGCGGGGGTGCGGTCGGCGCGGACCCGCGGGAGGAACCGGCCGGTCCGGGCGCGGTACTCGTCGTACTCGGCGCCCAGTGCGCTGCCCAGGCCGGGCTCGTAGACCGCACGGGCCTGGATCTGCACCGCGACCAGGATCAGCACCCCGGCGAGCACGCCGAGCAGGGTCGGGGCCATGAACAGCATCCCGGCGCACCCGACGATCAGGCCGGTCAGCGCGGGGTTGCGGACGCGGCGGTAGATCCCGCCGGTGGCGAGCACCGGGCGTCGCGCGGCGTCCGGGTCACCGGCCGCGGCCGCCCCGGCCTCGGTGGCCGAGCGGCGCCACACCGTGCCGAGCTGCAGCATCGCGACCGCGACGACGGCGAAGCCGAGCAGCAGCAGCCCCGCCCCGACGACGGCGACCGCCGGCCGGGCCAGCACCGAGATCGGCTGCAGCACGTCGAGGGCGACCAGCAGCGGCGCACCGAACCCGAGCACCGCGGCCAGCACGAACAGCGTGCGGGCCCACCAGGCCGGGCTGCCCGGGGTCCGGGCGACGTCGAGCCTGCGCTCCCCGCGGGCGCGGTGCGCACGACCGCGGAACCACAGCCCGGCGCCGACGGCGAGGGCCCCCAGCACCAGCGCGGCCCAGCCGAGCCCGTGGTGCCCGGCGACGTCGACCACGCGGCCCCAGGCGTCCTCGCCCCACACCTGCGGGACGGCCTCGTAGAGCAGCCAGGCGCCGAAGACGAAGAACATCACCGCGGCGCCGATCGAGATGGCCCGCTCCGGGAGCCGCTTGCCGAGCTGACGGCCGACGACGATGGCCAGCCCGTCCGCGGCGACCATGCCGACCGTGGACCCGGCCCAGATGCCGATCGACCCGGCGAGGGTGCCGTGCTGGGCGGCCAGGGTGATCGTCGCGAGCATCGTCTTGTCACCGAGCTCGGCGAGGAAGAACGCGACCGACGCGGCGACGACGGCGGACCCGCCCGCCCGCTTGGCCTTCGCCTCCTCGTCCTCGGAGAGGCTGTCGCCGCGCAGTGTCCAGGCCCCGAACGCCAGGAAGGCGACCGCGGCGACCAGTGCGATCCAGCCGGTCGGGATCGACGCGCCCAGGCCGTAGCCGACGGCGACCGACACGAGGTGGGTCACCGAGGTGGCGATCGTGATCCCGATCAGGACCGGGATCGCGTTGAAGCGGGTCGCGAACGTGAGGGCCATGAGCTGCGACTTGTCGCCCAGCTCGGCCACGAAGATGACGCCGAAGCTGATCGCGAACGCGATCAGGAATCCGTCCATGTCCATCCCTCGATCTCGACCGGACCGAGGTTGGGGTGCCCTCGACCCGGTGTATCCGGATCGAAGGTCTCGCTCGCCTGGTGGTGGTCAGGCCGCTGCACCCGGGTCGGCCGTCGGAGTGCGAGGCGGACCAGTATGTCGAGCGCAGCGTTGGGAGCTACTCCCCTTCGTGTACGACCGAGACGGTACCTCATCGATCCAGAGCGTCTCGACACCTGATGCGCATCCGGCGCTGTGATCGCCCTCTCAGCGCCGACCTCCTCCGATGGCTTAGCGTCGCGAACGAGTCGTGTCACCGGTGACCGAGGAGGACCCCCATGCCCGAGGCCGTCGTCTGTGCCGCCGTCCGCACACCGATCGGGAAGCGGAAGGGGTCCCTGGCCGAGGTCCACCCGGTCGATCTGTCCGCCGCCGTGCTGAGCGCCCTGGCCGAGCGGACCGGGATCGACCCCGCCGTCGTCGACGACGTCGTGTGGGGCTGTGTGAACCAGGTCGGCGACCAGGCCGCGCAGATCGGCCGCTACGCGCTGCTCGCCGCGGGCTGGCCGGAGACGGTGCCCGGGGTGACGGTGAACCGCGCGTGCGGATCGAGCCAGTCCTCGTTCGACTTCGCGGCCGGGATGGTGCTGGCCGGGCAGTACGACGTCGTCGTCGCCGGTGGGGTGGAGTCGATGACCCGGGTGCCGCTGGGCGCGGGCCGCGACCTGGGACGCCCCTACGGGCCGCTGGTGCGCGAGCGCTACCGCGCCGACCTGGAGTCCGGGGAGTTCCCGAACGGGGACTTCAACCAGGGCGTCGGCGCCGAGCGGATCGCCCGGGACTGGGGACTGTCGCGGACCCGGCTCGACGAGTACGCGGCACGCAGCCACGAGCTCGCCGCCGCCGCGATCGACGCCGGCGTGTTCGACGACCAGCTCGTCGACGTGCCCGGAGCGCCCGGGTTCACCGCCGACGAGGGCCTGCGCCGGGGCACCACCGCCGACACCCTGGCCGCGCTGAAGCCGTCGTTCTCCGCGGACGGGGTGATCCACGCCGGGAACAGCTCGCAGATCTCCGACGGCGCGTCGGCGGTGCTCGTGACCACCCCGGAGCGGGCCCGCGAGCTCGGCCTGACCCCGATCGTGCGCTACCACTCCGGGGCCGTCTCCGGCGCGGACCCGCTGCGGATGCTGACCGGGCCCGTCCCGGCGACGCAGAAGGTGCTGAAGCGCTCCGGGCTGTCGATCGGCGAGATCGGCGCGTTCGAGGTCAACGAGGCGTTCGCGCCGGTCCCGCTGGCCTGGCAGGCCGAGCTGGGCGCCGACGACGCCGTGCTGAACCCGCTCGGCGGGGCGATCGCCGTCGGGCACCCACTGGGGGCCTCGGGCACCGTGCTGCTCACCCGCCTGGTGCACCACATGCGCGACCGCGGGATCCGCTACGGGCTGCAGACCATGTGCGAGGGCGGCGGCACCGCCAACGCCACGATCGTGGAGCTGGTCTCCTGACCTGCTAGGTTCCGCCCGTGCTGTGGGTGGGGATCGTCGCGCTGCTGGCCGGGGCGGCCTGCATCTGGGTCGCGGTCCGCACCCAGCGCCGGGTGCACGCGATGATGGCGGCCGAGACGCTGTCGGTGCCCGAGCTGCTCGACCTCGCGGGCGTCGCGGCGGAGCTCGCCGGGCGGCCGGGCACGTTCCGGAAGGTCTGCGAGGTCGTCGGGCAGACCGCGCCCGCCCCGGTCGGGGTGCTGCGCTCCGACCTCGCGGGCGTCGACTGCGTGTGGCACATGCAGCGGGTCGAGCGCCGGTTCGAGCGCCGTGAGCGCGACGACGAGGGCCGCACCCGGACGCAGACCCACACCGAGACCGTGTCCGAGCGGACGTCCCCGCACGGCTGGGCGCTGCTGCGCGACGGGCACACGATCGGCGTCGACCCGGGCGGGCGGCACCCGGACCCGGTGGAACGGGTGCTGGACCGGTTCGATCCGGCCGACGACCGGGGCCGGGGCGGGGACCGGACCGTCGGCTACCGCAACCAGGAGTGGGTGCTGCGCCCCGGCGTCGCGATGTACGTCCTCGGCCAGGTCGACGACCGGGACGGGCCACTGGTGATCCGGCCGCCGCAGGACGCCGGCGGGACCTTCGTGCTGTCCACCCGCACCGAGGCCGAGCTGACCGACTCCGACCGGCGCGCGCAGCGGCTGTGGGCCCGCGGCGGGGCCGCCCTCGCGGTGCTGGGACTGGTGCTCACGGTGGCCGGCGCGATCTCCTGACCTGCCCGGACCGCCGACGAGGACCCGCGTGCCGGGCACTCTCACCCGATGCCCGAGCGATTCCCAGCGCGGTCACAGGGTCGTCTCAGGGTCACGGCGCACAGTTGCCCCATGACCGACAACGGGCCGGGAACGGGCGAGTCGTCCGACGGACGGACCTCCACCGGAGGCGGCGCCACCGACCCCGTCCGGCCCGCGCGGCGTCACGAGGGGGCGGTCCCCGCCCACCCGGCCGGCGACGACGGCACCCACGCACAGGAGGCGACCACCGTGACCGACACCGACCACCGGCAGCAGGGCGGCAGCCAGGGGGGTGACCCGGGCGGCGGCCACGGGACCCAGACTCCGCCGCCGTGGGCGACGACGAGCAACCCCACGATCCCGGCCTACGGCGCGGGGAGCCCGCCCACCTCGGTGTACCCGCCGTTCCCGCAGCAGGGTCCGGCACCGAGGCCGCCGCGCCGGTTCGGTGCGGGCCTGGCCGCCGTCGCGCTGACGGCCGCCCTCGTCGGCGGTGCGGCCGGTGTCGGCGGCGCCTACCTGGTGCTCGACGGTTCCTCCACCCCGGCCACGCTGACCAGCGCCGCCGCCCCCGGCACCCCGGCCACCCCGGCCGACGGCTCGATCGCCGGTGCCGCGGCCGCGATCACCCCGAGCACGGTGGACATCCAGGTCCGCACCGCGCAGAGCGTCGCCGAGGGCTCCGGGGTCATCCTGACCTCCGACGGCCAGATCCTCACCAACAACCACGTGGTCGGCAACGCCACCGACGGCGGCCGGATCACCGTGTCCACCGCCGACGGGAAGCAGTACCCCGCGACCGTCGTCGGCACCTCCCCCAGCTACGACCTCGCCGTCATCAAGTTGCAGGGCGCCACGGACCTGAAGCCCGCCACTCTCGGGGAGTCCTCGAGCGTGCAGGTCGGCGAGCAGGTCGTCGCGAACGGCTCGCCGCAGGGCCTGTCCGGTACCGTCACCGCGGGCATCGTCTCGGCGCTCAACCGGACCGTCACCGCGGGCGGCGACGGCCAGGCCCCGGTCGTCTACAACGGCCTGCAGACCGACGCCCCCATCAACCAGGGCAACTCCGGCGGTCCGCTGGTCAACCTGGCCGGGCAGGTCGTCGGCATCAACTCCGCGATCGCCACCGCCGGGCAGAGCTCCGGCTCGATCGGGCTGGGCTTCGCGATCCCGGTCGACACCGCGAAGCGGGTCGCCCAGGAGCTGATGGACTCCGGCGTCGCGACCAAGCCGCAGCTCGGCGTGCAGGGCTCGGTGTCGGCCTCCGGCGGCGCCCCGAGCGGGACCGCGGGCGCCCAGATCACGACGGTGGAGCCGGACTCACCGGCGGCCGCCGCGGGCATCACGGCGGGCGACGTCGTCACCAAGGTCAACGAGTACCCGGTGTCGAGCTTCGCGGACCTGATCGCCCGGGTCGGCAACTTCACGCCCGGCCAGCAGGTCACGCTGACCGTCGGCAGCGGGTCCGGTGCCCGCGAGGTGCCGGTCACCCTCGGCAGCGTGCGCGACACCGCGGCCGCGACCGCCCAGAACGGGTCGCGCACCGTCCCCGAGGGCGGCGGTTCGACCGGTGAGCTGCCGTTCGGCATCAACCCCTTCGGCGGCGGCAACTGACCCGACCCCCCGGGGCGACGCCACGCCCCGGGCCCTGCTCCGGCCGGGCGCGACATCCCCCCTCCCGTCGCGCCCGGCCGGTTCCGTGTGGCGCTCCGTCGTGGCGCCCGCCGCCGGCGCGGGCGTCGCGATCCGGCCGGTGCACTCCGAGGTTCCTCCCGACGCTCCGAGCGCGGCACGGCCGGCGGGCTCGGCCCGACCACGCACCCTCAGCCGGTGGGATGCCGGGCCCGCAGCCGGGTCCGCACCCGCCCGGCCAGCGCCGTGACCAGTGCGACGACGGCGACCAGCCCGACCGCGAGCAGCGCGGCCACCAGCGGGGAGTCGGTGAGGTTGCCGGTCAGCACGCCGAGCACGCCGTAGAGCAGCGTCCACAGCACCACCCCCGCCGCGACCGCCGGCACCAGCTTCGCCCAGGTCATCCCGGAGACCGCAGCCGCGATCAGGGTCGGCACCCGGCCCGCCGGGGCGACCCGTCCGACCAGCACGACCAGCCAGCCGCGCTCGGCGAACGCGCCGCGCATCCGTTCGATCCGGGCCGCGGTGCGCTCGCCGCCGAGCCGCCCGCCCGCGACCGCGGCACGGACCGGGTCCCCGGCCAGCCGGGCGACGGCGAAGGTGACCACGTCACCGAGCAGGGCCGCGGCGAAGGACAGCAGCAGCACGACCGGCAGCGACAGCGCGGAGCTGGTCATCGCCGTCGCGGCGGCGGCGCCGACGATCGCGCCGGTCGGCACGACCGGCAGCACCGACCCGAGCAGCACTCCCCCGGCGATGACGAGGTAGGCGATCCGCCCGGCGTCCGGGCTGAGCTCGGCGTCCAGCCACTCCTGCGCGGACGCGGCCAGCAGGAGCGGCGCGCTCACGCCGGCGTTCCGACGGCGGCGCCGGGCGGGAGCACGAGGGTGCGGGTGGGCAGCCCGGCCGCGGCGACGGCGTCGGCGAAGTCGTGCGGCGGGCGTACGAGCAGCTCCCGCATCCGGGACCCGGTCCGCCCCGGGACCGAGCACAGCCCGGCGACGGCGAGGGTCCCCCAGTGCACCGGCAGCGCGACGGCCGGTGCGAGCCGACGGACGGCCTCGGCGGCACCGGCCGGGTCGAGGTGGCCGGGGCCGAGGTTCGGGCCCCACCCCCACACCGGCAGCGCGGCGAGGTCGATCGGGCCCTGGGCGGCGACGTCGTCGAGCCCGGGGAACAGGCCGGTGTCACCGGCGACGTAGACGCGCAGCCCGTCGCCCTCCAGAAGGTGCCCCATCGCGTCGGCCTGCGGGCCGTGGGTGAACCGGGGCCCCCACCGGTGCCCGGAGTGGTCGGCCGGTGTGCCGGTGACGCGCAGCCCGTCGAAGACACGGGTCTGCCCCACGGCGAGCTCGGACACCCGGGCGACGCCGCGGCGGCGGAGCCAGTCGCCGGCGCCCGCGGGCACCACGACCTCCACCGCGCGCGGCAGCCGGCGCAGCGAGGCGAGGTGCAGGTGGTCGGCGTGCAGGTGGGAGATCAGGACCAGGTCGGCTCCGGCGGGCCCCTCCGGGTCGACGGCCGGCGCGGTGCGGCGCAGCGGCCCGACCGAGGGCCCCAGCACCGGGTCGGTCAGGACGGTGCGCCCGCCGATCCGCAGCCGCAGGGTGCTGTGGCCGAGGAAGGTCGTCTCCGGCAGGTCCACACCGTCGAGTATCCCCTCAGGCGTTGCCGAGGACCCGATCGACCGCGATCTGCAGCACCACCCGCGCGGGGTTCTCCCGGGGCTGCTTGTACTCGGCGGCGTAGCGGCGCTCGGCGTCGGCGACGACGTCGGGCTCGTCCCGCACGACGGCGCGGCCCTCCAGCGTGGACCAGGTGCGCCCGTCGACGACGGTGACGCTGACCCGCGCCCCGTCCGGCCCGGCCGCGGCGACGTTGCGCGCCTTCTGCGACCCGCCGCTGCAGATCACCCGGGCGGTGCGCCCGGCCACGTCGACGGTCACCCCCACCGGAACCGCGTGCGGGGTGCCGTCGCGGCGCGGGGTCACCAGGACGCACGGGCGGCGCTGGGACCAGAGCTCGACGAACGCGTCGGAGACACCGTCGTCGAGGGACCGGCGGCGGCGCCGGGGCGGTTCGGGCGTGGTCGTCACGGTCGCCATCCTGGACGTCGCGCCGGGCCTCGCGCGCCCCGGCACGCCGAGGCACCGGTCACTCCGGGCGACGCCACCCGCCCCGGTGATCCCCGTACGGGCGACTTCCCTGGCCCTGTCGACGGGGTGTCGCTTCACTCTCCGCCATCGGACAGGGCGTCCCGTTCGCCCCACCGGTCACCAGGATCACGTTCGTCACAGGGAGTGGATCATGACCGCACGTTCGCTCGTCCGTCGCACCGGCGCCGTCGCCGCGTCCCTCACCCTCGCCGCTCTCGCCGGGGTCCCGCTGGCCGGAGCGGCGTCGGCCGCGGAACCGGCCGTCACCACGGTGGCGGGCGCCGTCACGGCACCGGCCGCCGTCGCCACCGCGGGCCCGGTCGTGACGGCCCCAGCCCAGGAGGACACCGAGGAGCCGCCCGCCGAGGAGCCCGCGGACGACGCGACGCCGGCCGACGAGGACCCCGAGGCCACCGCCCCGGACGCGACCGGTCCCGAGGAGTCGGCGCCCGCGGAGACCGCCGCGGCCCCGGAGGCGACCACCCCCGCGGCCGGGGCCCCCGCCGCCGGGCGCGGCAGCGACCTGGACTGCGTCGATCTCTCCCGGGCACAGGCCCAGGCCGTGCTCGCCGCCGACCCGTCGGACCCGAACAACCTGGACCGCGACGACGACGGCCGGGCCTGCGAGGGCTCGGACCTCGTCGCGGCCGCCGGTACCGGGCAGGTCCGCGCGGTCCCGGGTGGTGGTGTCGAGGCCGGTGACGGCTCCGGCGGCGCCGGGGTCGACCCCACGGTGTTCCTGCTGGTCGGGACGGGCGCGGTCCTCGCCACCGGGGCGGGCGTCGTCGTGTGGAGCGGGCGTCGCACCGGCCGCGCCGCGCTCCCCCTGACCACCCGCCACTCGTGACCCCCGCCCCCGCTCCGGCGGCCCCGAGGGAACACAGCACGCGCGCCGCTCCGGAGAACGCGCTCCCGATCGGGAACGCGTCCTCCGACCCCGCGCGCGTCCGAGGTCCGCGGGGGCCGCTCGGGCCCCGTGCCGTGCGACGGGTGTGGTGGGGGGTGCTCGTCGTGCTGGCGCTGGCCGTCCCGCTCGGGGCGCCGCCGGTGGCGCTCGGCGGGGCGGTGCCGCCGCTGCCCACCACCACGCTCCGTCCGGCGGCGGCCCCGCTGCCGCCGTCGGAGCCGGTGCGGGTGCGGGCGCCCTCGATCGGGCTCGACAGCGGGCTCGTCCCGCTCGGCCTGACCGGCCGCGGAACCCTCGAGGTGCCGCCCGACGGCGCCGACACCGGCTGGTACACCGGCGCCCCCACCCCGGGCGCCCGGGGACCGGCGGTGCTCGCGGCGCACGTCGACTGGGACCACGAGCCGGGCCCGTTCCACCGGCTGCACGCACTGGCCCCCGGTGACCTGGTGTCGGTCGGCCGCGCCGACGGCACCACCGCGACCTTCGAGGTCCAGGCGGTGCGCCGCTACGCCAAGGACCGCTTCCCCACCGCGGCCGTCTACGGCGACCTGCCCGGCGCGGGCCTGCGGATGATCACCTGCGGTGGGACGTTCGACCGGGGTGTGCGCAGCTACACCGACAACGTCGTGGTGCTCGCCTCGCTGGTCGACCCGGGCCGCGGCCCGGTGTAGACGCCGGTCGGCCGGAACCGCAGACCGGGTTCGGCGTACTCCTCCAGGGCGTGCGCCACCCAGCCGACCGTCCGGGCGCAGGCGAACAGCAGCTCGCCGGCGTCGGGGCGCAGGTCGTGGGCGTGCATCAGCGCGGCGAGCGCGAGGTCGACGTTCGCGGCGGGGCCGTCGCCGCCGCGGTCCATCCCCGCGACGACGGCGTCGACGCAGGCCACGACGTCGTCCGCGGCCGGGTCGGCGCGCAGCCGGTCGAGCAGCACCGTGGCCCGCGGGTCGGTGCCCCGGTAGACCGAGTGGCCGAAGCCCGGGACCCGCTCGCCGGCCCGCAGCCGCTGGGCGAGCGCGCCGGGCGGGTCGTCCAGGGCGTCGGCGAGGAAGCGATGCGCGAGCCCGCTGACCAGTCCGTGCCGGGGCCCGTCGAGGGCGCCGAGCCCGGCCGAGACGACGGCGTGCACGTCGGCCAGGGTGCTCGCGGCGACCCGGGCCGCGACCGTCGACGACGCCAGGCCGTGGTCGGCGAGCAGGACCAGCGCGGCGCGGACGTGTCCGGCCGTTGCCGGCGCGGGTGCCCGGTCCGGGTCACGGACCAGAGCCGGAAGCAGCCGCTCCGCCAGGCCGGCCCCCGAGACACCCGGACCGCCCGCGACTCCCGGGTCCCCGGCGAGCGCGGTCACGACCGTCCCCAGCAGCGACGACGCCGTCGCCACCACCGCTCCCGGCCGCGCGTCGGCGCGCAGCGGGTCGGCCG
>NZ_JAMXSG010000509.1:0-1548 GCF_024124365.1 Pseudonocardia sp. McavD-2-B | reverse complement strand
ACGACGACGTGCGGCAGCGCCGTCGCCAGCCGGCCGCCGGCCCGCAGCAGCAACCGGTCGGTGCCGGTGACGAACGCGGGCAGTGCGGCGCCCGCCCCGGCGAGCCGGGCCAGCTCACGGGCCGCGACCCGGTCGTCGGCGGGGCGGGCGACGCGGTCGACGAAGCGCAGCGTGAAGTCGACCCCGGCGGGGTCGTGCATCAGCGCGGCCAGCCGCTGCGTCGGGTCCGCTCCGCGGCCGGAGCCCGACGACGGTGCGGTACCGGTGCGCTCGGTCCAGCGGCGGACGCGCTCGACGGCGCGCCCGGTCAGCGCGTCGTCGAGGGCGGGGACGGGGTGGGTGGGGTGCACGCTCACCCGCCCAGTCTGGACCCACTGTCAGGACCGTGTCACGTCGACGGTGCTGACAATCCGGTGACGACCCTGGTCAGGACTCCGTGAGATCGGTGCCGGGCAGCGGCCCGAGCAGGGCGAACGCGTCCAGATAGGGCTCGACGTCGCCGCGCTCGGTCCAGGCCCGCAGCTGCGCCGCCGACCGGCGGGTGACCAGGGCACGGGCCAGCTCGAAGTCCGGGGCCCGCACGACGACCGCGGCCCCCGCCTCGTCGCCCGCGGACACCCAGCGGCGGCCGTCGCCGATCAGGGCGATCGGCGCCCGGTCCCCGACCGCGCCGGCGAACCGGCCCAGGAACGTGTCCATGACCGCGTAGAGGCCGGGGGTGTGCTGCCCGCCGGGCTCGCGCAGGGCACCGCGCAGGTCCTGCTCGTGGATGATCACGTCGCCGAGCGGGCGGGTGTTGTGGGCCGCCATCCAGTCGCGCAGCGGGCCGGCCAGCGACTCCCACTCCGCGACGAGTGCCGCCACGTCGTGGTCACGCCGCGCCCGCACCTGCCGGTCCGTCCACTCCTCGTTGTGGTCGTCGGGCTCGTCGCCACGCACCACGTCCGCACCCAGGCCGACCATGTGCGAGAGCAGGTCGCGCACCGACCAGTCCGGGCAGGACGGGACCGTCAGCTCCGAGCGCTCGGGCGGCAGGTCCCGCACCAGGTCGATGACCCGGCGTTGCGCCCGGGTCCACTCCGCGATCTCGTCGATACCGCTCACGGGCACCGATCCCATCACGACCGGGGCCCCTGTGCCGTCCCGTGGGTGTTTTGCCTGGACCGAGCCCGGGCACCTGGGGATCATCGAACCGGACACGACGGCGACGCCGGTCACGGCGGCTCCGCCGGGCGGCACCGCCGGCATCGGGGACCACCCGGTGAGTCGGTGAGGAGAGGACGAGCGTGAGCAGCCCACCCCCGTACCCGGGTCGCCCCGGGGACCCGCAGGACCCGAACAACCTGGACCAGCCGACGCAGCAGAACCAGCCCTACGGCGGGCAGCAGTACGGCGAGCAGCCCGGTCAGCAGTACGGACAGCAGCAGTACGGGGAACAGCCCCCGGGGCAGCAGTACGGGCAGCAGCAGTACGGACAGCAACAGTACGGCGCGCAGGGCCACGACCCGGCCGCCTACCCGGACCGGCCGCCCGCCGGGCCGCCGGGGT
>NZ_JAMXSG010000508.1:0-1560 GCF_024124365.1 Pseudonocardia sp. McavD-2-B | reverse complement strand
CATGAGATGCCCTGTGTCAACCCGCCGCTTGTTGATCTTCGAGGAGGCGTTGGAGGGCGCGGTGTCGGGTGGGGTCGTAGGCGAGGTTGTCCTGCCAGCAGTGCCAGATGACGAACAGCCAGGCGCGGCCCAGGATCCGGACCGCGTGGGCGTGGTCGTGCCCGCGGTCGCGGGCGCGTTGGTAGAGGTCGTCGGCCCAGGGGTTGGCGCGTCGCGAGTCGCCGGCGAAGTCACAGACGGCGTCGCGGAGTTGTTTGTCGCAGGCCCAGCGGAAGCCGACCGAGCGGTGTTTGCCGGACTGGCGGGTCGACGGGGCGACGCCGGCCAGGCAGGTCAGCGCTTCGGGAGTGGGGAAGCGGGCCCGGCAGTCGCCGATCTCGGCGAGCAGTCGGGCGGCGCGGACTCGTCCGGCTCGCGGGAGGTTGGTGAACACGTGGGCGTCGGCGTGCTCGGCGAGCTGGCGCTCGATCTGGGCCGACACGGTGGCGATCTGCGTGTTGAGCGTGGTCAACACGTTGGTCAGGGCGTGGGTGATCTCGGTGTTGATCTCGGCGTCGTGCCCGGTCAGGCCGCGGGGCGCGGTGCGCAGACGGGCGTGGAGCACGGCCGGGGCGGTGCGCCCGCAGTAGCCGACCTCGCTCAGCCAGGCGGCCAGCCCGGCGGTGGTGAGCGCGTCGATGTGGTCCTGGGTGGCGAAGCTGCGCAGGAAGGTCAGGCTGATCGCGGAGTCGATGTCGGCGAAGAGCCCGACCACGCCGGGCAGCACGGTGCGCAGGTGCGCGCGCAGCTGGTTGGCCACCGCGACCCGGTGGCCGACGAGGTCCTTGCGGGTGCGGCAGGCCCGGCGCAGGGTCGCGGTCTCGGGGCGGTCCGGGGTCAGCGGGGCCAGGCGGGCGCGGTCGGTGCGCAGGGTGTCGGCCAGGACGTAGGCATCGAAGCGATCGTCCTTGTTCCCGGCCGAGCCGTAGCGTCCGCGCAGGTTCTTGACCTGGTTGGGGCTGATCACGACCACGGTGATCCCGGCCTGGAGCAGGGTGTCGACGACGGGGCCGTCGGGGCGTTCGATCGCGACCTCGGCTGCCCCGGCGCGGCGCAGGAGCGCGACCAGTTCCCGCAGACCGGCCGCGGTGTGGTCGATGGTGTGGCGGCCGATCTGGGTGCCGCGGTGGTCGACGATCGCGACCGCGTGGTCGTCACGGGCCCAGTCCAGACCGGCGGTGACATCACCGGGCGGGTCGGCGGGCAGCGTGGCGTGGGCGTGGGCGGGGTTGCGGGTGCTGGTGGTACTGGCAGACTGCATGTCAGCCTCCTCGCTGCTAGTCCCAGTGGGGAGGCGCCTTCATGTGGTGCCGGGATGCGGCTGCCGGTTCGCTCACTGATCGGCGCTCAACGGCGCTCAGCCCTGTCGACGGTCCGCGCATCCCGGGTGTCCGCTGGGCCCCGCAGATCTCATGCTGGACCTCAACCGAGTCGAGCGAGCAGGGCGATGACCCAGCGGCACCTCGGGCGCATCGGCAACCCAATCACGATCACCGACACCCGGAGGGTGGACCAGTGAGC
>NZ_JAMXSG010000507.1:0-1574 GCF_024124365.1 Pseudonocardia sp. McavD-2-B | reverse complement strand
GTCGTGGGCCCGGTCGCCGACGCCCGCCTGGTCCCCGGGGTGCCGGTGGCCGCCGCCGACGGCGTCGCCGAGGTCGCGCACCGTGCCCAGCAGGTCCCCGAGACGCTGCGGGAGCGCCGCGAGCTCACCGAGAGCCTGGCCCGCGACGGCTGGGACGGCGCCCCGCCCGACGCGCTGCTGTCCGCGCTGCGCGGCAAGGACGTCGTGATCACCTTCGTGGAGAGCTACGGCCGCAATGCCCAGAACGCCCCCGCGATGGCGCCCCGGATCCGGCCGGTCCTCGCCGAGGCCGACGCCCGCCTCACCGCGGCCGGGTACGGCGCGCGCAGCGGCGTGCTCACCGCACCGATCAACGGCGGCGGCAGCTGGCTCGCCCACGCGACGCTGTTCTCCGGGCTCTCCATCGCCGACCAGGGCGCGCACGACCGGCTCACCGCGTCCGACCGGCTGACGCTTCCCCGCGCGTTCCGCGACGCCGGGTGGGAGACCACCGTGATCACCCCGGCGACGACGCGGGAGTGGCCCGAGGCAGCGTTCTTCGGCCACCAGCGGGTGTACGCCGGCGACGACCTCGGCTACGCCGGCCCGCCGTTCAGCTGGTCCCCGATGCCCGACCAGTACACCCTCGACGCGTTCTCCCGGCTCGAGCTCGACCGCCCCGACCGGGGCCCGGTGCTCGGCACCGTGGTGCTGACCTCCAGCCACGCGCCGTGGTCGCCGGTGCCGCCGCTGCTGGACCCGGCCGGGATCGGCGACGGCGCCGTCTACGGGCCGTACGCCGGCGGCCAGCAGTCCTACGACACGATCTTCTCCCTGGACCGGGAGACGCTGCGCGGGGACTACCTGACCTCGCTGGAGTACGCGCTGCGCAGCGCCACCGGCTGGGTCGCCGACCGCCCGGAGGGCGACCGGGACCTCGTCGTCGTGATGCTGGGCGACCACGAGCCCGGCGCGACGGTGTCCGAGCCCGGCGCGGGCTCCGACGTCCCCGTCTCGGTCATCACCCGCGACACCGACGTGCTGGACCGCATCGACGACTGGGGCTGGACGCCCGGGCTGCTCCCGCCGCCGGACGCGCCGCCGTGGCTGATGGCCGAGTTCCGGGACCGTTTCCTGGCCGCGTTCTCGTGACCGGTCAGGACGCGCGGTAGCGCAGCAGCACCAGGTCGCCCATCGGGCGTGCCTCGACCAGGGACATGCTGCGCTGCGGGCACTGCGGGAACCGGCCGTCGCGGACGAAGCGCGGGGCCCGGGCGTCGCCGACGAAGAACGGCGCGACGACCACGTGGAGCTCGTCGACCAGCCCGGCGGTGAGGAACGCGGTGTGCACGCCGCCCCCGCCCTCGATCAGCAGCCGTCGCACGCCGCGGGTGGCCAGGTCGTCGAGCACCGCGCACGGGTCCGGCGGATCCCCCGCGGCGACGACCTCGGCGGCGTCGCCGAGCAGGTCCCGCAGCGCGGGGGCCGCGTGGCCCGCGGTGAACACCAGCGGCGCGTCCCCGCCCGCGAACACCCGCGCCGCCGGGTCCAGCGAGGACCCGGTGGTCAGCACGACCCGCCGCGGCGACGGCGGG
>NZ_JAMXSG010000506.1:0-1588 GCF_024124365.1 Pseudonocardia sp. McavD-2-B | reverse complement strand
CTCGCGCAGGGTGTCGGCGAGACCGACGCAGTGCGCGCGCAGGCCGTCGGCGTCGAGCGAGGCCAGCCAGGGCAGCGTCACCGCGGCGCCGGCGTGGGCGAACCAGACGGGGGCCTCCTCGCCGCCGGCCGGTCCGGGCCGCGCGGGCGGGTCCGGGGTGTAGAGCCCGCCGCCCCAGCGGTCCCGGGTGCCGTACCAGCCCGCGGAGTGCGGGACGGGCTCCGGCCAGCACGCCCCGGCGGGCGGCCCGTCCACCCACGACGGACGCCGGGCCAGCCAGGCGGTGCCGCGCGGCGCGAGCAGCCACTTGTACCCGGCACCGACGACGGCGTCGGCGTCGTGCAGACGCAGCGGGAGCCACCCGGCGGCCTGGGTGACGTCGAACAGCAGCCGCACGCCGCTGCGGGCGCGGGCGGCGAGCAGTGCGTCGACGTCGGCGATCGCGCCGTCGGCGGACTGCACCACCGACACCGCGACGAGGTCGTGGTCACCGGCGTGGGCCGCCAGCTCCGGGAGCGGCACCTCGGTCACCCGGACCCCGCGGTGGGCCTGCACCGCGAACGGCCGGGTCACCGAGGAGAACTCACCGCGGGCGACGAGCACGCGGGTGCCGTCGGGCACCGACGCGGCGAGCGGACCGATCAGGCCGGAGGTCGTGGCGCCCTGCGCGACGTCGGCGACCGGCACCCCGGTGATCGCGGCGAACCCCGCGCGGGCCGCCTCGACGTCGTCGTCGAAGTCCTTCGGCGAGGCCGCGCCGACCGCCCAGCGCGCCACGACGTCGGCGACCACCGCCGACGCCCGGAGCGGCGGGATGCCGATGCTCGCGGTGTTCAGGTAGCCGGGCCGGTGTGGCAGTTCCCACCCGGCGAAGGTGACTGTGTCGTCCACGCTGCCCGAGCGTAGTGAGCGTCCTAGTGTCGGGGTCGTGCACAGCGAGCTGATCGAGATCCGGACCGGTTCCGAGGAGACCGTCGTGGACCTGACGCACCGGATCGAACGCTTCCTGTCCGACTGCGGTGCCGGTGACGGCCTGCTCAACGTCTTCGTGCCGCACGCGACGGCCGGCATCGCCCTCATCGAGACCGGCGCGGGCAGCGACTCCGACCTGCTCGAGCAGCTGCGCGAGCTGCTCCCCGCCGACGACCGGTGGCGGCACCGGCACGGCAGCTCCGGGCACGGGCGCGACCACGTGCTGCCCGCGTTCGTGCCGCCGTCGACGACGGTGCCGGTGATCGACGGCCGCCCCGCGCTGGGGACCTGGCAGTCGATCTGCCTGGTCGACACCAACATCGACAACCCGACGCGTTCGGTGCGGCTGACGCTGCTGCCGGGCTGAGCCCCGCCGCACGCCCCGGACCGCCGGGCGACCGCGGTCGGCCGCCCGCCGGAACACCGCGTCGGGGTCGCGCGACACCGCCGTACGCTGCGCCGGTGACCTCCGGCCGGACGACGACGACCGACCGCCCGGCTCCCGCGACACCGTCGCGCCCGGGCGACCCCTCCCCCGGATCCGGGCGACGGCTGCGTCCCGCGCTGGCCGCCGCCGTCGCCGTGCTGGTCGTGGCCGGCGCGGTGGCCGGGCTCG
>NZ_JAMXSG010000505.1:0-1594 GCF_024124365.1 Pseudonocardia sp. McavD-2-B | reverse complement strand
GGCGGCGATGTCCTCGGTCGCGACCCGCAGCGCCCCGTTGAGCGCCGCGGCCTGCACCCGCACGGCGACGTCGCCCGCGGCGCGGCCGAACCGGCCGGCGAGGATCCCGGCGAGCACCGGTTCCGCCCGCTCCTGCACGACGAGCCAGATCGCGCGCAGCGCGGGCTCGTCGCGGCTCATCCGGATCACCGCGAGCACAAGGTCGAAGTCGTCCGGGCCCGCGTCGGGGTGCTCGGCGTAGTCCCCGGCGAGATGCTCGGTCAGCCCGACGCCCGCGGGCCAGCGGGTCAGGCTCGCGGTGAACGCGTCGGTGGCCAGGCTCAGCACCGGCTCGACGCAGCTCTCCTTCGTGCGGAACCAGCGCCAGAACGTGCGCGCCGACAGCCCGACCGCCTCGGCGATCTGCTCCCCGCCGGTCGCGGCGACGCCGTGCTCGCGGAACAGCCGGATCGCGGCCCGGGAGATCTCCAGGCGCTGCAAGGTGCGGCGACGGTCGCTCATCGGCCGCCGTCCGCGCCGGACCGCCGTCCCCTCCGTCACACCGCACCCCCGAGTGCTCGCCGGGCGGTCAGCCTAGACGGCGGGCGTTGGCCCGCACCCGGGTGCGGATCGGCTCCAGCGCCCGCTCGAGGGTCGCCGGCCCCGGCTTCGAGGTGACCAGGACGACCGCGGCCCGGGAGAACCCGTCGACCTTCTCGGCCCACATCCGGTGGAACTCGCGGACCTCACGCGCCGGGGGCGGGAAGCCCGAGGTGAGCATCCGGGCGGTGCGACGCGCGATGACCAGCGGCGCAAACACCGCGATCTCGGCGAGCGAGAGGACGGCACGAGTGGTGGCGGGCACGGGACGGACGGTAGCCCCTGCCCCCGACACCCACGGGCCGCGCGCCGGTCACCGAGGGCTCGCCGCCGGTCACCGCCGGTTCGGGTGGCGACACCCCCTCCCGCGTTAACGATGGGGCGCGGGGCCACGACAGGTAACCGAACGCGACCCCGGGGAGGGCTCACACGCATGGCCGTCGAGACGTTCTGGGACGGGCTGGAACGGCGCATCGCCGCCGGCGAACCGCCACACGGGGAGCACCCGGGCGTCGCGCCGGACGGGGTGACACCCGAGGCGCTGCGCCGCGTCCTGGACCTCGAGGCGCACCACCTGCGCCGCTCCGGCACCGCGCCGGTCGCCCAACACCTGCTCGCCGGGGCCGTCCTGGCCGGAGAGGCCGCGCTGGCCGGGGCAGCCCGGGCCCGGCTCACCGCCCAGGGCGTCCCCGCGCTGACCACCCGCTGGCGCACCCGGCCACCGTCGGCGGCGCTGAGCCGGGTCCTGGAGGGTCACGGCGACGCGGTCGTCGCGCTGCTCGCCGGACCGGACGGCCTGCTGCTGTCGCTCGACGCCTCCGGTGAGAGCGGTGCCTGGGACGCCGGGACCGGACACGCGGTCCCGGACCCGCTCGCCGGGCCCGGCGGTCCGCGGCCCCCGGCCTCCGCGGTCCACGCCCGGACGGTCGCCCTGTCCCCCGACGGCGGCCTGGTCGCCCTCGCCGGTGACGACCCCGTGGTGCGGGTGCTGGCCACCGACGGCCCGGCCCGCGGC
>NZ_JAMXSG010000504.1:0-1596 GCF_024124365.1 Pseudonocardia sp. McavD-2-B | reverse complement strand
CGGGCACCGGGAGGACGGGACCGGGCACGGTGCCGGGGTCAGCCGCGGCGACCGGCGGCGACGCGCCGCACCGCGACCGCGCCGATGCCACCGGCGGCGACGGCACCGAGCGCCAGCGGCAGCACGTCGGCCGGGCCGCCACCGGCCTCGACGCCACCGATCGGCGTCGCGGTGACCTGGGTGGAGTCGTCGGAGGCGGCCTCGACCGTGGCCGGGGACGCCGCGCTGCCGTAGTCGTGGTCCTCGCAGGCCACGCCGTTGTCGTTCGCGTCGAGGTTCTCGGGGTCGCCCGGGGTCAGGGCCGCCTGGGCGTCGGCCTGGCTGGCGAAGTCCTTGCAGTCGCGGTCCTGGGCGAAGGCCGTACCGGCGAGCGGGAGGGCCGCCGCGGTCGCGAGGAGCACGGCAGCGGACAGGGAGCGGAGGCGCATCGGGGGTGTCCTTCCGGGGAACGTGGGGGAGCCACGCAGGTAGCAGCGATCCCGACGTGTCAGTCGTTACACCCGATCGTGAATGGATCCGAACGGGCTTGAACCGGCTCCGCCGGGCGGCGGAAGGTGGTCCGGTGAACGCTCTCCCCACCCCCGACGACGTCCGTGCCGCGGCAGCGATCCTGCGCGGCCACGCCCACCGCACCCCCGTCCTCACCTCCCGGCTCACCGACGCCGAACTCGGCGCGCAGGTGTTCGTGAAGGCGGAGAACCTCCAGCGCACCGGGAGCTTCAAGTTCCGCGGGGCGTTCCACACGCTGTCCCGGCTGTCTGCGGCACAGCGGCGGGCGGGGGTCGTCGCGTTCTCCTCGGGCAACCACGCCCAGGCCGTGGCGCTGGCCGCGCAGCTGCTGGAGGTCCCCGCGACGATCGTGATGCCGCACGACGCCCCGGCCTCGAAGCTCGCCGCCACCCGCGGCTACGGCGCCGAGGTCGTCGGCTACGACCGCTACGCCGAGGACCGCGCGGCCATCGCGACCGCGCTGTCGGAGGAGCGTGGGCTCACCCTCGTCCCGCCCTACGACCACCCGCACGTCATCGCCGGGCAGGGCACCGCGATGCTGGAGCTGCTGGAGGACCACGGCCCGCTCGACGCGCTGTTCGTCTGCCTCGGCGGGGGCGGGCTGCTCTCCGGATCACTGCTCGCGACGCAGGCCCTGTCCCCCGACGCCCAGGTGTACGGCGTCGAGCCCGAGGCCGGCGACGACGGCCTGCAGTCCCTGCGCGCCGGGCACGTAGTGCGCATCCCGCAGCCCCGCACGCTCGCCGACGGCGCCGCCACCACCCACCTCGGCGACCACACGTTCCCGGTGATCGCGCGGCTCGTCACCGACATCGTGACCGTGCCCGACACCGCCCTGGTCGAGTCGATGGCGCTGTTCGCGGCGCGCTACAAGGTGCTCGTCGAGCCGACCGGGGCGCTGGCCTTCGCGGGCGTGCGGGCCGCCGTCGCCGCGGACCCGCAGCGGTGGGCCGGGACGCGGATCGGCGTCACGATCTCCGGCGGCAACGTCGACCTGGACCGCTTCGCCGCCCTCGTCACCGGCTGAGCGCCCCGCGGGCCCCCGCCCCGTCGACGGCGGCACCGGGTTCGGCCGGCGGCGCAGCC
>NZ_JAMXSG010000503.1:0-1603 GCF_024124365.1 Pseudonocardia sp. McavD-2-B | reverse complement strand
GGCCCGGCTGGTGCGCGGCCTGGCCGGCGTGCTCGCCGGCGGGCTGGTCGTGCTCGCCCTCGGGCTGGTCGCCGTGGAGTGGGCGGCCGGGAACAGCGGGGTCCCCGGTCCCGGCTCCGGCGCGATCGTCGCGCACGTCGGGGCGGCGGTCGTCGCCGTCGTCGGCCAGGTCGTCGCGGACCGGCGGCGGGACCGCACCGGGTTGCTCGCCGCGCTCGGGGTGGTCGTGACGGCGTCGCTGGTGCTCGGGTTCGGCTGGTTCCTGTAGCCGCGCGGAGCCGACGCCGGCTCAGCCGGCGGGCCCCAGCACGACGAGTTCGTCGCCGCGCAGCTCGACCAGCAGGGTGCCCTGGGTGGCGAGCAGGACCGGCGCGGTGACCGGGCCGCGGTCCACCGGCAGGGTCCGGGCGACGACACCCGTGGCCGGGTCGACGTCGGCGATCCCGCCGGGGACGGGCACGAGCAGCCGGTCGCCGTAGCGGGTCCCGGGGCCCAGCGTGCCGGGCAGGCTCCAGCGCGGCTGGAGGCTGCGGGTCTCCAGCGCGACCGTCGCGCCGCCGGTCCACCAGTAGCGGTGCCGGTCGTCGGCCGTGGTGCGGGCGACGCCGTCGGCGGGGGCGGCGACCGTCGCGCCCGCGTCGACCGGGAACTCGCCGATGCTGCGCCCGGACCGGTCGTAGAGGGCCAGGCGGGGTGCGCCCGGGAGCAGGACGGCGACGCGCTCGGACGACGCGGCGACCACCTGGGCGCCGTCGGTACCGGTGACCGACGACGAGTCGAACGCGGGCCGGTCACCCTCGGTCCCGCTGGGGCGCAGCACCGTCAGCCGCTCGGACGGCTCGCCGGGGCAGCGCTCCAGGATCGCGGCGCGGTCCTCGGCGGCGGCGAAGGAGCGGAACGTGCAGCCCGACCGCGGCTGCGAGTCGGGCTCCTCCAGCGCGCGCACCGTGCCGTACTCGGCGGTGCGGACCAGGTCGGAGCGGAAGGTCTCGACGTAGTCCTGGCCGGTCGCGACCACCGGGTCCTGGCCGATCAGCCGGGTGCCGGGCCGGGCGTCGAGGGTCCGGGCCGGTCCACGGGCCCCGGAGTCGGGCTGGAGCGTGGACAGCTCGGAGCAGTACTCGTCGTTGCGGTAGAGCGCGAGCACGCGGCCGTCGGCGAACCCGGTGGTGCACAGCGGCAGGTCACGGGAGTAGCTCCAGCGCTCGGCGCCCGTGCGGGCGTCGTGCCCGGAGACCCGCGCCCCCGCGGCGACGACGACGCCGTCCCCGACCGCCAGCGGCAACGGGGTGTCCGGGCTGGCCGCCCGCCACAGCTCGCCGAACCCGGCCGGGACCGGGCCGACCGGCGGCGGTGGGGTGGGCGCGGTCGCTGCCGTCACCGACTCGGTGTGTGCGGCCGGGCTCTGCACGGCGTAGAGCACCGCGACCCCGGCCAGCAGCAGCACGAGCACCGCGGCGACCAGTCGGTCGCCGCGGTGTCGTCGTTCGGCGGGGACGCCCGGGAGCGGGAGCCGGTCCCGCAGGGGTCGGCCGCGCAGCACGCGTGGTGTCAGCTGGCGGCCGCGTCGGTCCCGTCGGCGGACTCGCCGCCGCCGGGTCCG
>NZ_JAMXSG010000502.1:0-1605 GCF_024124365.1 Pseudonocardia sp. McavD-2-B | reverse complement strand
GAGCGCAGCAGGTCGTCGCCGCGGGGGCCGCGGGCGTCGGCCTGCGGGCCGGCCACGGCGGCGTCCCGCCCGGCGACGCCGACCGAGGCGGTCAGCGTGATCGGCCTGCCGGCCACGGTGACGTCGCCGCGCAGCAACCCGGCGACGACGGCGGCGAGCGCCTGCGGTCCGCCGACCTCGTCGACGTCGGCGCAGACCACCGCGAACTCGTCGGCCGACAGCCGCCCGGCCGTGCAGTGGTACGGCAGCTCGCGCTGCAGCCGCCCGGCCAGCTCGACGAGCAGGGTGTCGCCGGCGTCGTGGCCGAGGCCGGTGTTGACGCGGGCGAAGTCGTCGACGTCGCCGCAGACCACGGCGACCCGGGCGGCGTCCGGCCCGGCCAGCAGCCGGTCGGCGAGCTCCAGCAGCCCGGCCCGGTTGGGCAGCCGGGTCAGCGGGTCGACGGTGTCGGCCTCGCGGAGCACGTCGGCGGCGCGGCGGCGCTCCCCCACGTCGGTGACGACGAGCAGCCAGAACGGGCGGCCGTCGTCGGAGGGCGCGGCGTTGACCACGACCTCGCAGTCGACCCGGGTCCCGTCGGCGCGCAGCAGCGGCAGCGACTCGATCCGGTAGGTCGGCTCGGGGTGCGACGGGTCACGCAGCCAGTCCGGCAGTCCGCCGCGCAGGTCGGACTGGGGCTCGGCGGACAGGCTGCGTGCCGGGACGCCGCGCAGGGTCTCCAGGTCGGCGTCGAGCAGCTGGCAGAGCGCCGGGTTGGCGTCGACGATCCGTCCGCGTCCGTCGAGCATCGCGACGCCGGTGGTGATGGTGGCGACGAGATCGGCGAACCGCTGCCCGGAGCGCTGCGCGCGGGACTCGGCCCGGCGCCGGTCGGACACGTCCTGCACGGTCCCGATCAGGCGCAGCGGGGCACCACCGGGGGTGCGGTCGATCCGGGTGCGGCACGACAGCACCGCGCCGCCCTGGGGGCGGATCTCGGAGCTGTGCGCGGTGGTGGGCTCCGGCGCTGCGTCCGGGCCGCGGCGCAGCATCCGGCAGACCCGCTCGACCTGCTCGCCCTCGATGGGCCCGTCGGGGCCGTCGGGGCGCACGCCGAGCGCGCGGTAGAGCTCGACGAGCCCCTCGCTGCGGGTCAGCGTCCCGGCCTGCAGGTCGAAGGTCCAGGTGCCTGAGCGGGTGGCGCGCTCGAGGTCGAGCGCGGGGGCCTCGTCCGACGGCGCGGGCGCGGCGTCGGGGAACGGGGTGAGCAGCACGACGGTGCGGTCACCCGGCTGGTTCCAGCGGACGACCTTGACCCGGGCCAGGCGGCGGTCAGCACGGACCAGACGGGCGTCGGAGTCCGGGCCGACGAGCAGCTGCGGGAGCCGCATGCCGGTCGGGTCGGCGGAGCCGGCGAGGCGGCGGAGTGCGGCGTTGGTGTGGACGACGACGCCCCCGGCGTCGCAGACCATCGCGGGCGAGGGCGGGAGCTGCACCGCGGAGTGGTCGGCACCGTCGGCACCCGCGGCACCGGTCCCGGGGGTCCCCGGGCCGGGGGCCGCCTCGGCGACCGACGGGGCCGGGCCGGCCGGGCGCGGCGCACCGGGGAGGCGGCGGGCGCTGCCG
>NZ_JAMXSG010000501.1:0-1637 GCF_024124365.1 Pseudonocardia sp. McavD-2-B | reverse complement strand
CGCTGCCGGTGGTGCTCGGCGACCCGCTGGTCCGGGCCGGGCGCGGGCTGTGTGCACCGGGACCGGTCGGACGGCTCGCCGCGCCGGTCGGGCTCGTCGACCGGCCCTACGCCCAGCGGCGCGACCCGCTGGTGCTGGACCTGTCCGGCGCGGCCGGGCACCTCGCCGTCGTCGGGGGGCCGCGGTCGGGGAAGTCGACCGCGCTGCGCACCGTCGTCACCGCGCTCGCGCTCACCCACACCCCCGGCGAACTGGGAGTGCACGTGCTCGACCTCGGCGGCGGCACGCTCGCCCCGCTGGCCGGGCTGCCGCACGTCGGGACCGTCGCCGACCGCCGCGCCGGCGACCTGGTGCGACGGGTGGTGGCCGAGACCGTCGCCGCCGTCGACGAGCGCGAGCAGCTGTTCGCCGCGCACGGCGTCGCCGGGATCGAGGAGTTCCGGGCCCGGCGCGCCGCGGGCGGGTTCGCCGGGGTGACCGCCACCGACCTGCTGCTCGTCGTCGACGGCTACGCGGCGCTGCGCGCCGGGTTCGAGGACCTGGACGAGAAGCTGACCGCCCTCGCCGCCCGCGGGCTCTCCTACGGCGTGCACCTCGCGCTGTCCGCCGCCCGCTGGGCCGAGATCCGCCCCGCGCTCAAGGACCAGCTCGGCAGCCGGGTCGAGCTGCGGCTGGGCGACCCGTCGGACTCCGAGGTGGACCGGCGTCGCGCCGCCGCGGTGCCCGCGCTGCCGGGGCACGGCCTGTCCGCCGACGGCGAGGCGACCGTCCTCGCCGCGCCCTGCCTGGTCCCCGGCACCGACCCGGCCCGGGAGATCGACGACGCCTGGGACGGCCCGTCGGTCGGCCCGGTGCGGTTGCTGCCCACCCGGATCGAGGTCGCCGAGCTCCCGCCCGGTCCGGGCCGTGGGCCCGCGCTCGGGGTCGACGAGGACCGGCTCGCCACCGTCGAGCTCGACCCGGACGAGCCGCACCTGCTCTGCTTCGCCGACTCCGGCGGCGGCAAGACGACCCTGCTGCGGACCCTCGCCCACGGCATCGCCGCGCGCTGGACGCCCGAGCAGGCGCGGATCGTCGTCGTCGATCACCGGCGGACGTTGCTCGGCGGGGTCCCGCAGAGCCACCTGCTCGCCCACACCTCGACCGCGCAGGCCACCACCGACGCCTGCGCGGAGATCGCGGGCTCGCTCGGACGGCGGCTGCCAGGCCCGGACGTCACCCCGGCCCAGCTGCGGGAACGGTCCTGGTGGAGCGGGCCGGACGTGTGGCTGCTCGTCGACGACTACGACCTGGTCGTCCCCGCGGCGGGGTCGGCCGGAACGCACCCGCTGCTCGCGCTCGCCGAGTACCTGCCGCAGGCCCGCGACGTCGGGCTGCACGTCGTCCTCGCGCGACGCACCGGCGGGGCCGGGCGGGCGCTGTTCGACCCGGTCCTCGGGCGGCTGCGCGAGCTGGGCGCCCCCGGCCTGGTCGGCTCCGGCAGCCCCGACGAGGGCGCGCTGCTGGAGAAGGTCCGCCCCGGGCCGATGCCACCCGGCCGCGGCGTGCTCGTCGACCGGCGGACCGGGGCGCGACGGGTGCAGCTGGCCTGGACCGAGCCGGGGTGAGCGGCATCGCGGTCGCCGTCCACGACCGCC
>NZ_JAMXSG010000500.1:0-1639 GCF_024124365.1 Pseudonocardia sp. McavD-2-B | reverse complement strand
CGGGCCCGCCCGGCCGCGGACCGGGCGGCCGGGCCCCCGAGGCGGCGCAGCGGTTCGGCGACGAGGTCGCGCGCGGTCATCCGCGGGTCGAGCGACCCGGCGGGGTCCTGCGGGACGTACTGCACGGTGCGGCGGAAGGCACGCAGCCGCCGCACGGGTCCGGGACGGACGTCCGCGCCGTCGGCGGTGACCGACCCCGCGTCGGCGGGCTCGAGGGCGAGCAGGATCCGGAGCAGCGTGGACTTCCCCGCCCCCGACGTCCCGGCCAGGGCGACGCGCTCGCCCGCGTGCACGGTGAGGTCGACCCCGCGCAGCGCGGCCACCGGCGCCGGGCGACGCCGTCCGGGCCCGGGGTGGACGCGGTGCAGGCCACGGGCGACGAGCAGCGGACGACCGGGACCGGCGGACGCCGCGGGAGCGGGCCGGGGAGTGCGCGCCGGGAGGGGGCCGGGATCGACGACGCGCCCCTCGCGCAGGTGCACGGCGCGGTCGCAGAGCTCGTGCGCGGCGGCGGTGTCGTGGCTGATGAACAGCAGAGCGGTCCCGGTGCCGGCCAGGCCGGATGCCAGCAGGTCGAGCACGCGCTGCCGGTTGACCGGGTCCAGGGCCGTGGTCGGCTCGTCCGCGACCAGCAGGTGCGGGCGGCAGGCCAGGGCGAGCGCCAGCTGCACGCGCTGGCGCTGCCCGCCGGACAGCTCGCCGGGGTGCCCGCCCAGGACGCGGCCGGGGTCCTCGATGCCGGTCGCCGCAAGGGCCTCCCGCAGGGCCCCGGGCCGCTCGTCACCCCCATTCGCCCGCACCGCGGCACGCAGCTGGGTCCCCACCGCCACCAGGGGGTTGAGCGCGGTGCGGGTGTCCTGCCCGACGGCCGCCAGTCGGACCGCGCGGTCCCGCCGCGCGGCCGGGACCGCGCCGACGTCGGTACCGCCCAGCAGGACGCGGCCCCGCAGCGACGCGACGGCGGGGAGGCGCCCGAGCACCGCGGCCGCGGTCAGCGACTTGCCGGACCCCGACGGGCCGAGGAGCGCGACCCGCTCACCCGGTCCGACCCGCAGGCCCACCCCGTCGACGACGTCGCGACCGCCGACGGTGACCGTCAGCGCCTCGATCGCGAGCAGGGGGGTGGCGGAGCCGGGTCCGTCCGGGTGAGTCGACATCACCAGAACGATAACCACGACGGTTATCGTTTGTCCCCGACGTCCCGGTCACACGCGCCGGCCTGGTCCCGGACGGAGTGCGACGACGCCGCGCCTACGGCCCGGCGGCCCAGCGTGCCGCGGGTACGGCGCCACGAGCCCGCTGACCTGCGACGATACGGAAAACCGACCCCCCTGTGAACGGCGTCCGACGGACCGTGTAACTTTCTCCCCGTCAGCGAGTGAGCCGGACAGAACGGGCCCTGAGAGGCCCGGTCAACAGGCCCCGCGGACAGCGACCCCCGGTGGTTCACCGATTTTCTTGGTGTGGTTGTCTTGGTGGGTCAAGGCGATCCGTCTTCAGGATCCCGTCTCCTTTTCAGGGGGTTGGGTGAGTGCGGTGCGGGTGTCTTTTGAGAACTCAACAGTGTGTCGAGCTATTTTGATTCGGTTTGGCGTTTTGTGCCAAATTGTTTGTTTGGTTGCAGCATTCGATCCCGTCG
>NZ_JAMXSG010000004.1:0-69835 GCF_024124365.1 Pseudonocardia sp. McavD-2-B | reverse complement strand
CCGCGACCACGCACGACGCCACGCCCGGCTACGACCTCGAGCTCGGGCTGTGGTCCGGCCGCCGTGCCGCCGACGACGGCGTCCCCGCCGCGAACGTGCCGGTGCCGTCGGGGTCCGGTGCGGGTCTGCCGCACCGCCGGTTCGCCGGCGCCGAGCTCCCCCCGGCGGCGCACGGGGAGGACGGCGCGACGCTGCTGGTACTCGGCACGTCCTCCGACGACCGGCTCGCGCGGCTGCGGGCCGGTGAGGCGCTCAGCGCGGTCCTGCTCCAGGCGACGGAGCTCGGGCTCGCCACGTGCCCGCTCACGGAGCCGCTGGAGGTCGCGCGGACCACCGAGGCGGTGGCCGACCGCGTGCTCGGCGGCTCGCTGTCGCCGCAGGTCGTCCTGCGTGTGGGCTGGCCGAGCGCCGCCGCTCCCCCGCCGGCGACCCCCCGCCGGGCACTCGTCGACCAGGTCGACCGGCGGGGGACGTCCCGGCCCTGACCCGCGCCTGCCCGACCCGGCCCCGGCGGGGCGGGCCGGGCGGCTCAGCTGCTCTCCGCGCCCGACCCGACCGGCTCGGCACCGCGGGTGACCCGTGCCGCCGCCGGAACCACCAGCACCGGGACGTGGGTACGCCGCAGCACGGCCAGCGCCGTGCTCCCGAGCAGCTCCGTCCGCCAGGTGGACCGCCCCCGGGATCCCACCACGACGACCGACGCCGCCTCCCGGCGGGCCGCCTCGGCCAGGGCGCGGGCTGTCGCCCGCGCCGGGCCGGGCACCGGGTGCGGGGCCGGTACCCGCCGCAGGGTCACCCCGCGGCAGTCGCCGTCGAGCGGCACCGCGCCCCGCTCGTCGTCGCCGACGACGACGGCGACCCGGGACCGTCCGGCGAGCAGCGCCTCGGCCTCGTGCCACGCCTGTGCCGCCCCCGGCGACCCGTCCCACCCGACGACCACCGGTCCCGTCCGGGCCCGCTCACGTTCGTCGACGAGCATCGGGAACGGCACGACGAGCACCGGCACGGGGCTGTGCTGGACGACGAGGTCGGTCGTGCTGTCCAGCACCGCGGAGACGCCGCTCAGGCCACGGGCCCCGACGAGCACCAGGTCCGCACCGCTCTCCTGGGCCATGGCCGCGAAGCGCAGACCGTCGCCGCCGTAGCTGCGTGCCACCCGTGCCGTGGCCGTCCACCCCTCCGCCCGGGCGACGACGCAGCCGAGCCGTGCCACCCGTTCGGCCTCGGCGGCACCCTCCTGCTCGACGAGCTCCATCAGCTCGTCGACGGTGCGGGCACGCTCGACGAGCCTGCGTCGCAGGACGTCGCCGGCGAAGGGGGGCGTCCACAGGTGCAGCACGGTCGCGTCGGCGCCGGGCAGCAGGTCGGCGGCCACGCCCAGTGCGGCGATCGCGGCAGGCGACCCGTCGAACCCGACCAGGACGCGGGGGCCGGCCGTCGCCGGGCCCGTCATCCCGCCACCCGCCGGGAGGCCTCGGGACGGACGACGGCCACCGGGCAGGCGGCGTGGTGCACCAGGGACTGGGCGACCGAGCCCAGGACGAGACCGGCGAGACCTCCCCGTCCACGCGCACCGACGACGACCATGCCCGCCTCGGCCGAGGCCGCCTTCAGGGCCGTCGCGGGCGAGCCGTGGGTCACGTGCGTCGTGACCGGTACGTCCGGGTACTTCTCGCGCAGCGCCGCCACCGCCTGCTCCAGCTCCTCGGCCTGCGCGCGGCGCAGCTCCACCGTGTCGAGCAGCACCGCGACCGCCGGATCCATGGCCGGCTCCCCCCAGGCCCGGACGGCGACCAGTGCGGTCCGCCGCTGCGCGGCCGCCTCGACGGCGAAGGCGAGTGCCGCCTCGGAGCCGTCCGACCCGTCCACGCCGACGACGACGGGGCCGTCGGCGGCCTCGTTCCCCCGTACGACGACGAGCGGGCAGTGCGCCGACGCGGTGAGTGCGACACCCGTCGACCCCAGCAGCAGACCGCGGAAGCCACCTCGTCCGCGGTTGCCGACCACGACGGCCGCGGCGTGCCGTGACTCGTCGGCGAGCACCGCGGCGGGTCTCCCGTCCCGGACGGCGGTCCCGACCCGCTCGGGGGGCAGGAGCGGCGCCACCGCCGCGACCGCCGCCCGGAGGTGGTCCTCGGCCGCCGCGACGGTGGCCGCCCTCAGCTCGGCCCACACCTGGGGTCCGGCGTCGGCGAGCGGCGGCGGGTCCGTGGCCACCGCGACCAGGTGCAGGGGGCGTCCGGCCGCGGCCGCGTCCCGGGCCGCCCACCGCACCGCCTTCAGCGCGGACTCCGACCCGTCGACACCGACCACCTCGGGGGACTCGTTCGCATCGTTCATCGGGCTCCCTCCCTCGTCCCCCAGGCTGGCCCGCTGCCCGCCGTCCGCGCCCCGGCCGAAGGGCCCCCGCGGCCGGGCCGGAGGTCGCGTCCGGCGACGGACGGTGGCGCCGGGCCGACCCGTCGGGACGCCTGCGGTCCGGCCACCACCGACGTCACCGCACCGGTCACCACGGGCCCGGGCGCCGACCGGCCGGGCCCAACGGCCCTGCCGCGCGGGCCGGCACCGGTGTCATCGTCCAACGGACGCGGAACCACCGCGTCGCCCCGGTGGGGCACGTAGGGAGGGAGCGGACGGTGGAGGGACGAACCGTGGTCGATTTCGGGGGTGTGCGGCTCGGCCGTGCGTGTGCCGACGGGGCCGTCCTGGACGACGCCGACGTCCACATCGGCCGGGTGCGCGACGGTGGGGAGGTCGTCGACCACGCCGGGGTCCACATCGGCCGGGTCGGTGCTCCCCCGGAGGCCCCGCAGGCGGCGGCCTGACCGAGGGCGGCGCGGGTCGTGCGGCCTTCGCCGGCCCGGCGGTCTCAGCCGTCGGGGGTGTGGAGGGACGTGTACTCCTCCAGCATCGCCAGCACGACACCGGCGCGGGCGGCGAAGTCGACCAGCAATGCTTCGTCCGCGTCGTCGAACGGGCGTGGGACGGAGTAGCGCACGAGTGCCGTCCCGCCCAGCAGCCGTCCGTCGTGCTCCACCGGGACGCCGAGCACCGCCGTGACCGGGAAGCGGTCGAGGAA
Source organism: Pseudonocardia sp. McavD-2-B (assembly GCF_024124365.1). NCBI lineage: Bacteria > Bacillati > Actinomycetota > Actinomycetes > Pseudonocardiales > Pseudonocardiaceae > Pseudonocardia > Pseudonocardia sp. McavD-2-B. The sequence goes on along the minus strand of NZ_JAMXSG010000004.1, from coordinate 66,756 downwards.
TCGGGCCTGTTCGTCGGACGCCTCGGCGGGCGTCCTTCCGGGGTCGACGCGATAGCGGACGGCGCGGCGCTCCTCGACGACCGGCCGCCACAGCCCCGACCGGGCGCGAGGGGCCGTCTCCTCCATGATCGCGATCATGGCCGCGCTCATCCCCGGGTCGGGGTGGTGGGCGGCGACGGGCGACAGCCACTCGCCGTCCGCGGAGAGCCTCCGCAACGTCGCGGCGCTGCCCGCCGCGATCGACAGCCGCTCGGTCATCGCGCCGAGCAGCGTGTGCACGGAACAGTCGACCTCGCGGTCCAGCTGGGCCCGCAGCCACCCCCTCGCCGGGTTCGACACGTCTCGCCCGGCCGCGCAGGACCTTGTCACACCCCGCCCCCAGCGTCGTCTCCGACACGGACTCGGAGTGGGCCGCCGCTCCGTTACCGGTCGAGCCCCGCACCGCGCCCGCCACCGACAGGTCCCGGCAGCGGGCCCGACCGCCGCAGCCGGCTCCCGCCGTGCGGGACGTCCAGGCCGGCCCGGCCGCCGAGCCCGGCCGCGCGCTCCTCGAGCGTGCGGGGCCGGTGGGCCGGGGATCGGAGGGCACGAGCCCCGATGCGCCGGGGAGCCGCGCACCGGGGCCGTCCCCTCGGCCGTCAGGAGGTCCGCCGGATCCGGCGGATTTCCGCGACGACGGTGTGGACACCGGCGTAGCTGCCCTCGGGGAGGTCGGTCAGCCAGAGACGGAGGCTGCCGCCGACCCCCCAGGCGTCGGCCTGCGCGAGGACGCGCCAGCGTGGCACCGGGAACCGCAGCCCGTCGAGCACCCGATACAGCGTCCATCCCAGGTGCGCGTCGAGTGTCGCATCGGCACCGGACATGTCGTCCGTGGTGGTGCCGATCCGTCCCGGCGGGGCCGGGCCGGGGCGCACCACCGCGAGGGGCCGGGCGGCGAGCGGTCGCGGGGTCGGCCGACGATGCCCGGCGGCGACGGCGTCGGGGGCCGGGACGCACCCCGACACGGCGCCGCGGCCCCCGGTCACGAGACGCAGGTCCGGGACGTGTCGCCCCCGCGGGGACCGTCGTGGCGGCCCGGTCATGTCACGGACCCGACCGGTGCGCCCGCCCGACGGCGCCCGGTCGGCGGTCTCCTGTCGTCGTCCGGCATGTCGATGGCTCCCAGGACAGGTTCCGGCTCCGTGACCGGCACGTCTCGCTCGAGGGTCCTGCGACCGGGCATGCCGATTCGAGGGCCTTCCGGAGCAATGTCGCCGGAGAATCGTCACGACCGGCCTGCACGGAACACATATCTCACGCCGTGCTGCATTCTCGGAATCCGAGAGAGCCGTTCCCCGGCGCTCTCGGGGGACCACCGGGGCCGGCCACGCTCCCTGAACGTGGCCGGCCCCGGCCCTCGTCCACCCGCCTGCTCCCCAGCGGCGGGTGGACGGCATCCCCCCGAGGCCTCCATGGTGCTCGCGGGCGGCGGGGAGGCGAAGGGCCGAAAGGCCCGGGCCCGGTGGCGTCGGCCCGGAACCCCCTACCGGGGACCCGGGCGGCAGGGATGCGGCACGACGACCGGCACCGCGTCGCCGGTGCCGGTCGGGCGACGGCCGGGACGGCCCGGGTCGGTCTCCTCCGGGTCGTCGTGGAAGGCGCGGAGCGTGCGATCGGCGAGCCGTCGTCGTCCCGGGCGTAGTCCAGCAACGGGCCCTCACCTCGTCGCCTGCAGGTCAGGGTCGTCGCACGAGCGAGCGGCAGCCAGGGACACGTCCGGCCCGCCGAAGCGCTCGGCCGCCGACAGCACGGTGCGGCCTCGTTCCACGCGCACGGCAGGTCGACGGCCCCGGGGTACTCGCGGCTGACCCCCACCGCAGGCGCAGCTCCGGGAGCTCGGAGTGCACGGCCCCGGAGAACGCGTCCACCAGGTTCTTCGTTCGCGTCGAGCCGATCAACCCGCGACGGGCGGCCCGGGGCGCCCGGCCGTCCGGCCGCGTGCGCCGGCCCCGAAGCCCCGTCCGGTCACCCACAACAGACCCGTGACGACGACCGCGAGCCAGGCTCCGCCGAGCGTCCAGCTGGTCGCGACGTCGGTGACCCAGTGCACCCCCAGGTAGAGCCGGCTGACGCTGATCGTGAGGACCGCGGCGGCGGCGACGGCGCCGACCGCGACCCGCCACCCGGTGGACCGCCTCGCGCGCCCCAGGACCACGGCGACGATCCCGATGACCACGACCGCGCCGAGGGCGTGGCCGGAGGGCAGCGACAGGTCGGGCTCGACGACCAGCTGGGTCGCCACCGGCGGGCGGGTGCGGCCGTAGAGGTCCTTGAAGGCCGGCACCAGCACCGCCACACCGCCGGTCGCGACGGCGACGGCCAGTGCGTCCCACCAGCGACGCGTCACCAGCAGGACGGCGACGGCCACCGCCGCGAGCAGCAGCGTCCCGTTCGTCCCCCCGTAGCGGCTGACCGCCTCCATCAGGGCCGTCAGGTCCGGGGTGCGGTGGGCGATCATCCAGTCCAGCACCGGCCGGTCGGCCCCGGCGACGATGCGGTTCGGGGCGTCCTCCACCGCGTCGACGACGACGGCCTGCCCGGTGTAGAACGCCACCGCCGCACCCGATCCCCACAGCAACGGGCCGGGGACCCGGACGTCGCGACCGATCAGCGGACCCGACGTCACCAGGCCCGCCCGGTGGGCGAACAGGACGGCCGCGACGAGCAGCCATCCGAGTGTCAGGACGAGTCCCGCGGCCTGCTGTGCATCGGCGGTGTTCACCGCGCAACTGTCCCGCGCCGGTGCTGTGGCGGCGCTGAGAGCGCCGGCCCGGGACGTACGGGGACACCGGACGCGACCGTCCGGGCTCACGGCTGCGTCTGGTACTCCCGCGCGACGTCGACCAGCATCTGGTGCATCGCCAGCTCCGCCGGCGCCCGCAGCCGGTCCGGCCGGTGCGCCAGCAGCACCCGCCGCGACGGCGCCTCCCGTCCGAGGCCGAGCACCCGCACGTCGGGGCGGGGTGCACTGACCGCCGTCCGCGGGGCCAGCGCCACCCCGACGCCGACGCTGACCATCGCCTGCGCCTCCTGGTAGTCGTTCGCCTCGAAGGCGATGCGCGGTGAGAACCCGGCGGCCCGGCAGCTGCGTTCCAGCACCTCGGCCACCGGGTGGTCGTGGGCGCGGACGATCCAGTCCTCGTCGGCCAGCTCGGCCATGGTGACGCTGCGGCGGCGGGCGAGGCGGTGGTCGTCGGCGACGACGAGGACGGTCGGGTCGTCGAGCAGCGGGGTGAGCGAGAACTGCCCCGGGTCGACCCGGTCCCAGGCGTAGTCCCAGAGCAGCGAGATCCCGACCCGGCCGCTCTCCAGCATCGCGATGAGCTCGTCGTGGCGGGCGCTGCGGACGTCGAGCCGGATGTCGGGGTACTGGCGCCGGAAGCGGCTGACGACCCGTGGCATCAGCGCGCTCGCGATCGTCGGGAACGTACCGATCGCGAGCGTCCCGCGGCGCAGCCCGGCCAGCTCGGCGAGGTCCGCCTCGGCGGCCTCGAGGCGGCGCAGCACGTGCCGGGCGTGCCCGGCGAGCACCGCGCCGGCCTCGGTGGGGAGCACCCCGCGGGCCTGGCGCTGCAGCAGCGGCTGGCCGGCCTCCTTCTCCAGTCGGCGCAGCTGCTGGGACACCGCCGACGGTGAGTAGCCGAGCTGTTCGGCGGCCGCGGTCATGGAGCCGGAGTCGAGCACCGCGGCGAGCAGTGCGAGCCGTCGGACGTCGAGCACGGGGGCCTCCGGGGGCCGGTCGGCCGCTCGAAGCGACCGATGACAAGGGGTCGGTGTATCGGCGTTCCACTGGGGGCCGTGCAGTTCTACTTCACTCTGCTGAACTGGGAGATCTCGACCCGATGCCGGTCCTTCGCTCCGTTCCGGCCTTCGCCACCATGAAGCAGGACTTCACGAGGGTGCCATATCTCGTGATTGTGCTGCACGTCGGTCGGCGTCACCGTCGACGACGTCGCCGACCCCCGGCGGCCGCGCCGTAACTCCGGGAGCAGCCATGCGAGACATCTCCGCCACGTGGATGCGCGGTGGGACCAGCAAGTGCTGGGTCTTCGACGCCGACGACCTCCGGGTCGACGGCCGCACCGCGGACGAGGTGCTGCTCCGGCTCTACGGCAGCCCGGACCCGCGCCAGATCGACGGCGTCGGCGGCGCGACGTCCACCACCAGCAAGGCCGTCGTGCTGGCCCGCAGCACCCGCGACGACGCCGACGTCGACTACACCTTCGCCCAGGTCGGCATCGCCGAGGGCCGGGTCGACCGGACCAGCAACTGCGGGAACTGCTCCGCGGTCGTCGGGCCGTGGGCGCTGCGCCGCGGGTGGGTCGTCCCCACCGGGGACGTCACCGAGGTCCGCGTGCACAACACCAACACCGGCCAGCTGATCGTGCTGGAGGTGCCGACCCCCGGCGGGCGCATCGTCGAGGAAGGCCACGAGCACATCCCCGGGGTTCCGACCCCCGGCGTCGGCATCCGCATGTGGTTCGTCGACCCGGCCGGTCGCACGACCGGGTCGCTGCTGCCCAGCGGGAACCCGGCCGACGTCGTGCACGGCGTGCAGGTCACCCTCGTCGACGCCGGCGCCCCGGTCGTCGTCGTCCCGGCGGCGGCCGTCGGGATCACCGGGCACGAGTCGCCCGCTGAGATCGACGCCCTGCCGGGCCTGCTGGACCGGCTGGACGTGCTCCGCCGGGTCGCGGCCGTCCGCATGGGCCTGGCCGACACCCCGCGCGACGCCGCCCGCGCCGTCCCCAAGCTGGCGCTGGTCGCGGAGGGCGCGCCGGGCCGGTCCGACGTGGCCGTCCGCATGCTGTCGATGGGGCGCACCCACCCGGCACTCGCCGTGACCGGCAGCATCGCGCTCACTCTTGCGACCCGCACCGCCGGTACCGTCCTGCACGACCTCGTCGCGACGGAGCGGGAGGACCTGCTGATCGACACCCCGGCCGGCGTGATCGCCACCGTGCACGGCAGCCGTGACGGCCTGCCCGCGGTCGCGGTCCGCCGCACCGCGCGCCGGATCGCGGACGCGCTCCTGGCCCTGCCGGAGCCCGCGACCGCCGCCACCGTCCCGACCGCCGCGGTGCACGCCGCCTGACACCGCCCCGGGACCGGCACCACCGGCCGGATCCCGCCCACACCCGGACCGCTCCGAGTCACGAAGGACAACGATGTCACCCCAACTCCTCTCCGTCCTGATCCTGGCCGGCATGTTCGTCGTCGCGACGATGCTGCCGATCAACATCGGGATCCTCGCCTTCGTCGCCTCGTTCGTGGTCGGGACGTTCGCCCTCGGCCTCGACGAGAAGGAGATCTTCGAAGGCTTCCCGGTCTCGCTGTTCATCACCGTCGTCGGCGTCACGTACCTGTTCTCCGTGGCGAAGCTGAACGGCACCATCGACCTGCTCGTCGACGCCGGGATCCGCCTGGTGCGGGGCCGCGCGATCCTGGTGCCCTGGGTGCTGTTCGCCGTCGCCGCGGTGCTCACCGCTCTCGGCACCTTCACCCCCGCCGCCGTCGCGCTGCTCGTCCCGGTCGGCATGAGCTTCGCCTTCCAGTACCGCATCAGCCCGCTGATGATCGGCATGATGGTCATCTGCGGCGCGCACGCCGGGGCGTTCTCCCCGATGGCCGTCTCCGGGGCGCTGGTCTTCGGGATCGTCGCCGACTCCGGCCTCGCCGTGTCCCAGGCCGTGCTGTTCTTCGCCAGCCTCGCGTTCAACGCCCTGCTCGGCGGCATCACCTACCTGCTGCTGCGCCGTCGTGGCGAGGAGAGCTTCGTCGAGCGGCCCGAGCCCGCCGCCGGCGACGAGCTCCCCACCGGCGGCGGCGGTGTGGCGACGATGGTCCGCACCCAGCCCCGCGTCGTGACCTGGCAGCAGCGCGCCACGCTCGTCGCGCTGGTCGGCCTCGTCGTCGGCGCCCTAGCCTTCCACCTGCAGATCGGCTTCCTGGCCCTGGCCGCCGGTGCCGTGCTGGCCCTGATGGACCGCGACAACCTCGGCAAGGCGATCGACGGCATCAGCTGGCCGACGATCCTGCTGGTTGCGGGCATGGTCACCTACGTCGGTGTACTGGAGCACGCGGGGACGATCGAGTGGGTCTCCGAGGGTGCCGTGCACCTGGGCGCCCCGCTGCTGGTGGCCCTGGTCCTGTGCCTGGTCGTCGGCATCACCTCGGCTTTCGCGTCCTCGACGGCGATCCTGACCGCGGTGATCCCGATGGCGATCCCGCTGCTGCTGACCGGGTCGCTGCCCGCGGCGGGCGTGATCGCGGCGATGGCCATCTCCACCACGATCGTCGACGTGTCGCCGTTCTCCACCAACGGCGCCCTGGTGCTGGCCAACGCCCGGGGTGTCGACCGCACCCGCTTCTACCGCCAGGTCATCACCTACACCTGCGGAATCGTGGCCCTCGGCCCGCTCGCCGCATGGGCGGTCCTGGTCCTGCCCGGGGTGTTCTGACCCCGCCGGCCAGGACCCCCGACGACGTCGGGACGGGACCCCACCCACGCGACCGGGGCGTCCCCGACCGACCTCCGTGTGCCGGTACCCGCTCCCCGTGGGTGCCGGCACACGGCGTCCCGGGGCCGGGGCTGCCTGCCCGCCGACGACGACCACGCCGTCCGCGCCCGGCTGACGTCCGACGGATGTCCATCGGTGTCGATCGTCGAAGGCCGCCGCAACGGAGCAACAGCACCGGCCTCTGAGCTGCACCTCTGTGCGGCGGGCCGGGCTCGAACCGGCAACCTGACGGGTACTGAGTCTCGTGCTTAACGGTGGTCGACCATGGTCTGCAATCCACGTTCACGCTGCTAGAACGCTCCTTGGATCATCAGCAGGGGTGGACGATGCTCGCCCACCCACAGGCGTAAGCGTGGGGGAATCCGTGTGGCCGGTCAGACCACGCAGTGCACGTCCGGAAGCGGTCGTCTGAGCCGATTGCGACGGCGCCTCGGCATCCTGTTTCGCGCGACCGGCTACCTCTTCCCGCCGGCGACGGACCACAGCGCGCCGATGAAACCCCGACCTCGTCCCGCCGTTCCCACCTCACGGAACGGCACTGCCCGATGTCGAGGAACCCTCCGAGGCGTCCAACGCCCTGCACAGCCTTTCAGCTGAGCCGAACCGCCCCGCGTCGGGCGTTGCGTTGGCTTCCGTTGACCAGGTCGAGAAGGCGGTCGTACGCCCAGATCATCCGGAGGCCGGCACGGCCCATCATCATGGGGCGAAGGAACTTCGGCTTCTCGTGCCACAGCGTCTGCAGGTCCTCGTGCCGTTCGCCGTCCACGATCGCATCAGCGATCAGCGTCCCGACGTACGGCGCCTGCGCCAGCCCGTGGCCGTTGCACGCGATCGAGTAGTGGACGTTGTCGCCGAGCTGGCCGGCGAGCGGCAGCCACGACGAGGTGATTGCGATCCAGCCGCCCCACGCCCGTTCGATCGCGACGTCGGCCAGCGAGGGGAAGCGACGCGCGAAGGCGCCTGCAAGCTCCTCGACCAGCGCGTCGTCGGGGACCTTGTCCGGGAGGGGGTAGCCGATGCCACGCTCCAGTCGCCGCACACCGAAGACGATTGTCCCGCGCGGGGTTAGCCGGTAGTTCTCCATGATGGCGTGCTGGGTGACGAGGCCCATGCCGCTCGTCCACCCGAGGGCGGCGATCCGGGTGGGGTCGATCGGCTCGGTCTCCACCTCGATGACGTAGATCGGCACCGACAGGTGTTTCGGGGTGATGCCCCACTCACCGGCGGACGCGTTGGTCGCGAGGACGACGTGGTCGGCGCGGACCTGTCCCCCCGGGGTCGTCAGCACGACCTGACCGCCGTCCCGCACGACCTCGGTGACCTTCGTCTGCTCGAAGACCCGCGCGGCGGACTCGAGCAGGACTTGGCGCATGCCGAGGCTGAACCTGCCCGGGTTCAAGCGACCACCGACCACCTCACGCATCCCGCCGACGAACCCGCGCGGGATCCCGAGCTCGGCAGCCGTGCCGACCTCGACACGGCCGCCTGCGCGGGTGACGATCTTCGCCACCCGTCGCACCCGGCCCATCTGTCCGCGGGAGACCGCAGCGAAGGCGTTGCCGGTCGCCTCGTAGTCGCAGTCGATGCCGTGCTTGCCGATGAAGTCCTCGACGTGAGCAGCGGCGTGCTCGGCCAGCCGCATCATCCCCGGCATCTTCTTACGCGAGAGCAGGTTCAGCAGCTGCAGATCACCACCGGGGGCGCCGGCGAGCTGGCCGGCATTGCGCGAGCTCGCGCCGTAGCCGCAGAACTCTGCCTCCACCAGCACGACGTCCTGGCCACGCTGAGCGAGCCGGAGGGCGGTCGACATGCCCCCGACACCACCGCCGATCACGGCCACCCTGCAGGCGATATCGCCGTCGGCTGCGGGACGGACGTCCGTGGGCGCGTCGACCCATCCGCTGAAGGTCGAGTAGATGACCCGGTCGGTCTTCATGCCGTCGCCGCCCTGTGGTTCTTCTCCGCCTTCTCGACCCCACTTGCCACATTGTGGTCGTGGAGGGCGCGGTAGGCGAACAGGTAGGTGAGCATCTGCAGCCCCCACACAGTGAGCGCGAAGGTGTAGAAGAGGGGGCGACTCTCGATGGGGTCGACCGTGTCGGGCATCGGGAAGAAGTCGTAGGTCAGTGCGACGGCGGTTGCAGCGAGGCTGACCGCCAGGGTGGCGACGGCGACCCGGGTGGCGCCGATGCCCCACAACCGCTTCACGACGTAGACGAGGAAGGCCAGCGTCAGCAGGTTCGCCACCAGGTAGAAGGTGGCCGGCCCCTGGTGGAGGATGAACTCGCCGTTGGCATCGACGTGGGCACGGTACTTCGGCTGGGCGAAGTAGAGCCCGAAACCGATCGCCAGCGCGAAGACGCCGATCTCGACCGCCAGACTCGCCTTGTAGCGGTGGGTCACGGCCATCAGGCCGACGACCAGCAGCAGCGTGATTCCGATCGAGCGCGAGAAGGCGTCGAGGAAGAACGCGAAGACGTACTGCCCACTCGCCTCGCTGCCTGCGGGATCGTCGGCGAAGCGCAGGGACCAGATGAGGAAGTTGACGCCGGACGTCGCGACGATAAGCCACTCGATGCCGAGCAGGTAGTTGCGGTAGCGCCTGATGAAGCGCCACCCGGCCCAGAAGCCACAGACGATCATGACCAGATCGGCGACCACGAACGTCAGGCCGTAGATGTCTTCTTTCATGTCATCTCCTCGGGGTGATGGGGTGGGACCGGACCGGTCATGCCGCGGTCCGGGCGGTGCGACGGCGGGCGCGGGTGCTCGAGACCCCGACCGTCAGCACGACGGCGAGGGCCAGTGCCGCCGAGAGCCAGTAGCCGACGCCGTAGAGACCCTCGGCCGCGACCTCGAGGGACGTGCCGAGGACGGGGACGAGGGCGATGCTGAGATCGGCGCTGACGAGCGCGGATCCGAAGGCGAAGCCGACGGCGAGGAAGGTGCCGGCGACGCCGGTCGCCATCCCCGCCCGCTCCTCGGGGACCGCCAGCTGCACCAGCGTGAAGCCTGCTGCGTAGCCGATGCTGCACCCCAGGCCGATGGCCGCGGCGCCCACGAGGTAGTGCCACGGCCGGTCGTGCGCGAGGGCGAGCCACCCCAGCCCGGCGGCGCTGATCACCGCCCCGGCCACGAAGACCGGTACCACGCGGCCGTTGTTGACCGGGCGGTCGGCGATGGCAGCGCCCACCACGAACGTCACGGCGAACGGCAGCATGAGCCAACCGGTCCCGATCGCGCTGAGGCCGAGACCGTAGGAGTCCACGGGGCTCAGCGCCTCGGGAACGATCTGCGCGTAGGTGCTGACGAGGAGCAGGAACGCCGCGTTCACGGCCGCGAACAGGGCGATGCAGATGCACGAGGCCGTGACCAGGGGCGCCTTCATCAGCGCGACGTCGAACACCGCCGTGGTCGACCTGCGCTCGACCCGGATCCAGGCGATGCCACCCACCACGCCGAGCACCAGCGGGATGAGCGCGGCGTTGCCCCACACCAGGCCCTGGGTCAGCGTCAACAGGATCGCGCCGACCCACGCGATCATCCACACCGTGCCGAGCACTCCGATGCGCCCGGTCCGCAGAGCGGGCGGGGCAGAAGGGATCAGCAGGGAGGACGCGAGCGTGGTCATCGCACCGATCGCGGTCAGGATCACGAAGAAGCTCCGCAGCGACAAGCTCTGCACGATCAGCCCACCGCCGATCATGCCCGCGACGATCCCGACGCCCGTTCCGATGACCAGGATCGCGACGGCCTTCGTGATGCCGCCCTCGCCCAGGCCCCGGCGTAGGAACCCGAGGGGCAGCACCTGGGCTGCTCCCCCGAAGCCCATCAGGGAACAGCCGACCAGCAGCGCCGGGTAGGAGTCGCCCGATGCGGGCACGAGCGCGCCGACGGTGAGGAATGCGGCCGCCGCAACGTTCGCGCGCCGGTCCCCATAAAGGTCGGCCAGCCGGGGCAGGAGGATGAAGCCCGCTCCCCCACCCAGCGTGAGGACCGTGAAGAACCACGTCGTCTCGGCGACCGTGGCGAGACCGTACTGAGCCTGGATGGCCGGCAGCAGCGGCGGGAAGATGTAGATCACGGCGTTGGTGAGGACGACCAGCAACGCGCCGACGCCGATGAGCGCTCCCCTGCTCGGCTCGCGACCTGCCGTCGTACGGCTGCCGCTTCCGGCTGCCTCGTGGCTCTGGGGCATGGATGCTCTCCGATTCCGGGCGGTCTCAGTGATGTGGCTCATACCGTACGGTGGAGTTAGTCAACGAATCAATACGCACGACCAAGATTGTTGACCAACATCCAGCGTTCTGCTGGCCTGTTAGGCTTGGACCGACTAAGACAAACGTCCGATTCTGGACTGCCCCACCGGAGGAGCCGATGGCACGGATCCCCGTCGCCCAGCGACGTCGCGAGCTCATCGATGCCGCAGTCGAGGTGATCGCGACGCACGGGATCGACGGCGCGACCACTCGCCGGGTCGCCGACCAGGCCGATGCCAACGTCGCGATGGTCCACTACTGCTACGACTCGAAGGAGGACCTCTTCGCAGACGTCTTCGAGTTCGTCTCCCGCAAGTATCGCGAGGTCATCGAGGTCGTCGAGGTCAGCGACTCACCGACCACGCTTCCAAAGGCGGCCGAGAAGATCCTGCGGAGTGTCATGGAGTGCTACCTCGGTTCCCGCAACTTCACGGCCGCGACCTTCGAGCTCATCAACTGGGCGCGCCGACAGCACGGCGACCGGGGCGTTGCCGTGTACGACCAGGCCCTTGACGCGCTGCGCAAGGCTCTTCACGAGGCATCAGCGACCGACCCTGTGCCGGCGGAACTCATCGACGAGGTCGCCTATGTCATGGCGAGCCTCGCCGACGGGTTCGGGGTCAACTGGCTGACCTACGGCGACGCGTCGGTCGCCCGCGCGCAGATGGACATCAACTGCTCTGTTCTCGAGGCCTGGATCGCCGGCCGGCTCTCCGCCGTCACTGCCAAGCCCGCCCGGCGGAAGCGCGCGGTCAAGGCCTGAGGTCCGACCGCCACCCCAGACTCAGAGGGGCAGGTCCGGCGAGTCGACCCCCACGACCCGCTCACCACAGAAGACCCGCACGGACTCGGCGGGTCCGTGCCCGCCGATGCCTGCGGGCCCCCAGAAGCTCTGTGCGGAGTCGTCTCCCAGGTCGGCGACGTTGGCACCATTGACCCGCACCTCGCCGGCGAGGATCCGAGCGCCGACGTCGATGGCTCGGTCGGTGTCCGTGCCGAAGACATAGGCGTCCAGGCCGGAGGGGTTCGCGTTCGCGATACGCAGCGCCTCCTCCGCCGAATCGACGGCGTGCACCGAGACCACGGGGCCGAACAGTTCGGCCGTCGCCCGGGACGCGTCGGCCCCCACCGCGACCGTCGGCGACAGGAAGTACCCGTCCAGCTGTGGGAGCAGGGCCGGCTGGCGCACGACCGCTCCCAGCTCGCGCAGCCCTTCGATCCGCTCCTGCAGCGTGCGGAAGTGCGGCGCGTTGGAGATCGGTCCGACCTGGCTGTCGTCGGCGAGCGAGTGGCCGACGACGAGCTTCCCGATCCGCTCGGTCAGCGCGTCGACCAGCGCACCGACGACCTGGCGCGGAGCCAGGACCTTGCCGGGGCCCTCACACCACTGGCCGTTGAGCTTGGTCATCCCGGCCAGGATGCCGTCCGCCGTGACGTCGAGGTCGGCGTCGTCGAGGACGATCACCGGGTTGTTGCCGCCCAACTCGAGTTGAAGCACCTTGAGGTCCTGCGCAGCCGCATGGGCGATGGCTCGCCCGGCACCGGGTCCGCCCGTGAACGAGACGACCTTGATCCGCGGATCGCCCGTCACCTGCGCACCGACGTCGCCGGCGCCGTGCACCAGCTGCAGCGACCCGGAGGGCAGTCCGGCCTCGACGAAGCACTCGACGACGACCTGCGCGCTGCCGGGCGCGTGCTCGGACGGCTTGAGGACGACCGGGCAGCCGGCCGCGACAGCGCTCACGACTTTGGCGGATGGGATGAAGCTCGGCCCGTTCCAGGGCGTCAGGATCGCCGCCGGACCCCACGGCACCCTGTGCAGACGGACGTCGCGCCCGCCCGCGACGAGCGCGGTGACCCGCGGGATGTTCCGTAAGTCGGCCGCGGTGGCGCGGATCCGGTGCGGGAGGAACGCCGCGACGAGCCGGGTGACGCTGATCGGCGTCCCGCTCGTGAGTGCATCGGTGCGGGCGATGTCCTCCAGCCGGCCCTCGAGGTTGTCGGCGACGCGGTCGAGCACAGCTGCCCGCTCCCGGCGCGCGTCCTGGTCCCAGGGGCCAGGGTCGTACGACGCCTCCGCGTGGCGCAGGGCGCGCTCGACCTCGTCGGGAGGAGTGCTGACCGCCCGGTGCACGGGCGCGAGTGTGTTGGGGTCGAGGTTCCAGCTATCAGGGGCGGGCGTGGCCTCGCACCACTCGTCGGCGATGTAGTTGACCGGCTGGGGGATGGCTGGTTCGTTCATGGGTCGGTCTCCCATCAGACCTGGAGGTCGACGACGACGCGGGTCACGGCGCCGGACCTCATCTGCTCGAAGCCCTGGTTGATCTCGGCGAAGGGCACGACCCGGGTGACCATCTCGTCGAGCTGCAGGCGGCCCTGCTGGTAGAGGCGCGCGAACTGGGCTATGTCGTCCCGTGCCTGACCGGAGCCCATGTAGGAGCCGATGACCTTCTTCTCCTGGTACCAGAAGTCCATCGCGGGCAGGCTGATCTCGGTGCCCATCGGGGCGATGCCGACGAGACACGCGGTGCCCGTCGGGCGGAGGAGCGCGAGCGCGGTCCGTGCGGTCGCCGCCGACCCGACCGCCTCGAAGGCGTAGTCGACGCCATCGCCCACCAGGCGGTGCAGGTCGGCGACGGTGTCCCCGTCCCCCCCGTTGATGACATGCGTGGCGCCGTACGTGCGCGCCGCCTTCAGCCGCTCCTCGTCCAGGTCGATCGCCACGACGGCCGAGGCGCCCGCAAGACGGGCGCCCTGGATGATCGCGGAACCGACGCCGCCGCAGCCGACGACCGCGACGGTGCTGCCCGGACGCACCCGCGCGGCGCGGAAGACGGCGCCGACGCCGGTGATGATGCAGCAGGACAGCAGGCAGCCGACGTGCAGGGGCACGTCGTCGGGAAGCCGGACGACCGCGTTCTCCCGCAGCAGGATGTGCTGCGAGAAGGCGCCGATGGCCGCGAGCCGCTCGATCGGCCGCCCGTCGGCGGTGACGAACGCAGGTCGCGGACGCGCCCGGATCTCGTCGAGCCGCAGGCACTGGGTCGAGTGGCCGACCTCGCAGTTCACGCAGCGGCCACATGACGGTGTGAGGGCACCGGCGACGCGGTCGCCGGGCCGCACGGACGTGACCGCCGATCCCACCGACTCGACCACGCCGGCCACCTCGTGTCCGACCACAACGGGGAGCTCGGTCGGCACGGTGCCGGTCATGTAGTGGAGGTCGCTGTGGCACAGACCCACGTTGGTGACCGCAACCCGGACCTCGTGCGGCTCCGGGTCGTCCACGCGGATGTCGGTCAGCTCGAGCGCGGCGCCGATCTCGTTCAGTACGGCGGCTCGGGTGCTGATCATGTGGTGGTCTCCCTCGCTTTCCAGTAGCCGGCGACACCGGCGGTGAGCAGTCCGCTCGTCCACGATTCGTGGGCAGCGGCGTCCTCACGCGCGAACGCCGCCTCGACCTCGGCCGCGAGCGGGCGGAGCAATGCGAGGTGCAGGGCCGTCGTGCCGCCGTCGGGTGTCCACGCATGGACCGTTCCGATGGCACGGTCGACCAGGCCGTCGGCCTCGACGACCTCGTCGAGCAGGCCGATCCGCAGCGCCTCGTCGGCCGAGATGCGTGGCGAGGCGAGCACCATCCGCATGGCGTTGTTGCCCACGAGCCGGGGCAGCAGGAGGCTCGTGGCGTTCGAGATCGTCAGCCCGCGGGCGTTCTCCGGCTGGAAGTACTCCGTCGCAGGTGTGCCGATCCGGGCGTCGCAGGACAGCGTGATCTCGGAGGCGCCACCGACGGCGAGGCCGTTGACGGCGGCGACGACCGGGACGCGGGTCGCCAGGATGGCGCGCGTGATGTCGTGGAAGCTCTCGAAGGCCTGGCGGACCTCGGACTCGGTGGTCGGGACCTGGGTGAGGTCCTCTCCCGCGGAGAAGGCGCGGCCCCTCCCCGTGAGGACGATGCCCCGCACGGTGTCACCCGCGCCGTGCCCCCGGATCAGCTCGGCCAGCCGGAGCCGGGTGGCGACGTCGAGAGCGTTGAGTTTCTCGGGCCGGTCGAGGGTGAGGACGGCGACGTCGCGGATGACGTCGACGTCGACGTGCTCGCCCGTGGTCGAAGGGCCGGTCATGTTCAGCTCCTTGGTCGTGCGAAGTCGTGGGTGGTGCCGGGTTCGGCTTCGGCGCGGGCCGTGAGCGCGGGCTTGGAGACCCGCTCGGAGGGGGTGCGGGGGAAGTCGGCGACGAACTCGACGTAGCGGGGCACCTTGAAGCGTGCGAGCTGCGCACCGGCGCGATCGAGGACGTCCCGGGCGGTGGCTCGGTCGGCCGGGACACCCGTTCCGAGCTGGACGAACGCCTTGACCTCCTCGCCGAGAATGTCGTCCGGTACGGCGACGACGGCCGCCCCGACGACCCGGTCGTCCCGCTCCAGTGCGGCCTCGACCTCGGCGCAGGCGACGTTCTCGCCTCCCCGGCGCACCATGTCCTTGATCCGACCGACGAGCTGGATCCCGCCGTCGGGACGACGCACCACGAGATCGCCGGTGTGCAGCCAGCCGTCCCGCAGCGTGGCGGCAGTCGCGTCCGGCCGGTTCCAGTAGCCGCTCATCAGCGGAGCGCCGGAGACGACGAGTTCACCGGCCTCACCCTCGGGGACCACCGCCCCCGAGCCGGCGGGGTCGATGACCTGCACCTGTTTGGACGGAACCGGGGTCCCCAGGCTGCCGCTGCCGACCGCGGCGCGGTCCCCGAAAGGGCTGAACAGGTCGACCCCGGACTCCGTCATGCCGTAGATCTCGCGCCAGGGGGCGCCCCACCGATCCTCCAGCTCCTGGTGGAGCGCGACCGGGATACCGGAGCAGAACACCGCACGGAGGTCGTTGGCTCGGTCGTCGGCATGCGGCGCCTGTTTGAAGAGCAGGGTCGGCATCGAGCCGAGGACGTAGACGAAGCTCGCTCGGTGACGGCGTACGTCCGCCATGAACGTCGATGCCGAGAACCGCGGTAGCACGACCAGCGGCGCACCGAGCGTGAGGGCGAGGGCCGTGTTCCACTGCGGGTCCATGTAGGAGTACGGCTGAGCGGTGAGCAGCACGTCCTGTCCGTCGAGCGCGGCTGCTGCAGCGCAGACCCAGCCGAGCCGGGCCCAGTAGCCGTGGGTGAGCATGCAGGCCTTAGGGAAGCCGGTGGTGCCGGAGGTGTACTGCAGGTTGGCCAGCGTGCCCGGTTCGACCGCGACCTCCGGCGTCGAGATCGGGAAGGCCTCGGAGCCGTCGTCGGCGACGTCGAGGATCCGGACGTCACCGAGGTCGGGCTCGGCCGCCAGCACTTCGGCCACCAGCGCGGCCCGCTCACCGTCGGTCACGACCGTCCGGGCCCCGGAGTCCCGGAGGACGAACGCGAGATCACCACGCCGGTAGCCGTAGTTCACCGGTACGGCGACCGCCCCCGCCTTGAGCGCGGCCAACCACGCGACGGGCCAGTGCACGACGTTGGGCAGCATGATCGCGACCCGATCGCCAGGGCACACACCGTCGGTGCCGATCAGCCGGTGCGCCAGCCGGGAGGTCCACGCGTCGATGTCGGCAAAGGTCCACGATCGCTCCGGGAATCGCAGGAAATCGCGGTCCCCCGCGTCCCGGGCGCGTCGTGCCAGCAACGCCGTCAGCGTCGGGATCGACGGCTCGTCGCCCATCCGTGCGGCGGGGACGACAGGCCGGCGGGCCCTCACGGATGTCGTCATGGGGTGCTCCTCTGCTCGAGGTGGCGGGCTGCGGCCGCGACGACCCAGCCCAGCGTGGGGTCATTGCTCGTCATCCACTCCGGGTGCCACTGCACGCCGAGCACCGGGCGTCCTGGCACCTCGATCGACTCGACGACGCCGTCCGCGGTCCGGCCGGTGACAGCCACGCCGGCGCCGCACCGGCCGACGGCCTGGTGGTGCCACGAGTTCGTGATCACGTCGCCGCCGAGGATCTTCGCAGCGAGCGACCCGTCCTCGAACGTCACGACATGATCGGCGGTGCCGTCGGTCGGCGCGACGTCGGGCGAGAGGTGACTGACCGCACCCTCCGACAGGTCCGGGACCAGGCTCCCGCCGAGCGCCACGTTGAGGACCTGCATGCCACGGCACACCCCGAGCACGGGGATTCCGCGGTCGAGCGCCTCTCGAACGATGGCGACCTCGTAGGCGTCACGCTCGCGGTCGTGGACCATCGGGTCGGTCCGCGGGTCGATGTTGCGCACCACGGAGGTGTCGCCACCCCAGCACGCGGGGTGCATGTCCTGTCCGCCGCTGATCACCACGGCCGAGAGCCACTCACACACGCCCGCAGGGTCGGTGTCGTAGGACAGGTGGACCGGAAGGCCGCCGGCCTCCCCGAGCCTGGTCGCGAAGTCCGACATCGCGGTGTCGATGCAGCGGTCGCCGTACCTCGGGTCGGCATCCTGTAGCAGGGACAACCGGACCCGGCGTCCGGTGATACCGATCAGGGGCCGCATCACGGGAACTCGAAGTAGCGCGTCGACTCCCACCCGGACAGCTCGGCGAACGGGTCGCCGCCCTTCGTGTGGAACTCCATCCACTCCCAGCGTCGCGAGGCCACCCAGAAGTCGACGAACTCGTCGCCGAGGTGCTCCCGCAGCAACGGGTCGATGGCAAGCGCCCGCCACGCCTTCGACATGGTGTCGGGGATACGCTCGACACCGGAGTCGTCCGGTAGGCACCACGCCATGTCGGTGACCTGCTCGGGTGGCTCGATCCGGCCCTCGATGCCGGCCAGAACTCCTGCGAGCACCACGGCGATCGCGAGGTACGGGTTCACGTCGGCCCCGGGGAGCCGGTACTCCAGCCGGGAGTACCCCGGGTGGCCGGTGATCGCACGCACCGCTGCGGTCTTGTTGTTGACCCCCCAGCTGATCGTCGTGGGCGGGCCGGTGAGGTCGACGAGCCGCCGGTACGACGTGATCTGCGGCAGGACGACCGAGGTCGCGCCGGCCATGGTGGCGAGCAGACCGCCGACGGCGTGGCGCATCACCTCCGAGGGGCCGTCGTCGGCGAAGAACTGGTTCGCACCGTCGCGCTGCAGCGAGATGTTGATATGGGCGCCCTGCCCGAACCCCGCCGTGGGCTTGGCCATGAAAGAGACGGTGTGGCCCTGCTCGAATGCGACTTCCCGCATCACCTGGCGGGTGCGCACCCAGTTGTCGGCCAGTCGGAGCGGGTCGGTCGGTGCGAGGTTCAGCTCGGTCTGGCCGGGAGCGGCCTCGTCGGTCCACGCCTCCCAGGAGATGCCGAGATGGTCGAGCCGCGCGACGACCGCGTCCATGTAGTCGACCCAGTCGCTCGACCGCGCGAGGTGGTATGTCGCGCCCGTGCCTCCGCCCAGGGGGGTCAGGTCGCGATAACCGCGCGCTCGGGCCTCCTGGACGGACTCCTCGAAGAGCGTCGCCTCGATCTCGACGGCCGCCGTGGCGTCGTACCCGAGATGGGCGAGGCGGTCCACGAGACGACGCACCATGTTGCGGGGGCAGAGGGGAACGGCGCGGCCGTCCTTGAGCCAGTAGTCCCCGATGACCGAGTCGAGGCCTGGTCTCCACTCCACGCGGGTGCTGAGGTCGGGCACCATGTGGATGTCGTAGAGGTTGCCCCGCCACTCGGGGAACGCGTCACCGAGGACGATCTCGTTGTTGAGGTCGATCGCGAAGAGAATGTCGGCGAAGGCGAAGCCGGCCTCCTTGCCCGCCTCGAACTTCGCCGGCGAGACGTTCTTTCCCAGGAGGCTTCCCTCGTGGTTGGTGGCCTCGAGGCGGACGGCGTGACGGGTCCGGGTGAGTTCAGACATCGAAGCGGACCTTCCAGGAAGCAGCGGTCATCACCGACAGCTGCGAGAGGGTGCCCTGGACGCGCAGGCCTGCGGCCAGAGCGGCGAGGAAGTCGTCGGCGCCGCTGAAGACGCCGGCCAGCAGGTCGGCCGGCCCGCTGAGGACGTACCTCCTCGTGCCGTCGCCGATGCTGATCCGGTCGGCGCCGTCCGGGCTCGTCGCGTTGACGACCAGACCGTCGGGCATGCCCGGGATGTCCCGGGTGAGGCCCCAGAATCGCGCGGCGGCGTCGCGCCAGTGAGGCACCGGCGGGCGTAGCGACCGCAGGACGGCCGCTGCCAGATCGTCATCGCCGGCCGGGTTCTCCGTCAGCGCGAATCGCGCACCGAGGTCGACCACCAGCGTCGCGTCGGACCTGCTCGGCGGTCGACCGGCAACCGCGACACCGTCCTGGCCGATCGCGACCGTCGCCACCTGCGGGGTGTCGTGCGAACGAACGGTCACGACACCTCTGCACTGCATCAGGTCGCCACCCGGACCGAGACGGTCGGCGTCACGGAGCGTGCGTCCGACCAGTCGTACGACGGGACTCGCGTCGTCCTCGATCGCGATACGCAACGACTCGGTCAGCGGCGGCGGAGCGGCGATCGTCGTGGATCGGGTCATCGATGCGATCCTCTCGCTGGCAGCGAACTTAGTCGTTCGACTTAAATGTTCGTCCATGATGCTGCGGCGCCGCCGACGCCTTTGTCAACCACCTGACCCGCCTCCCCGTCGGGCGGTGCGACCCCTTGACGGCAGGTGACCCGGCGCACACACTTGGGCGCTCGTCATAAACAGATGACCAACTAAGGAGACGGACATGTCCAGCCACGACACGACCACGGAGACCGCCGACATCGTCGTCATCGGCGCCGGGCTCTCCGGCGTCGGTGCGGCGACGTACCTGACGAACGACTTCCCGGACAAGAAGGTCCTTCTGCTCGAGGGCCGCGACAGCATCGGCGGCACCTGGGACCTGTTCCGGTATCCGGGCATCCGGTCCGACGACGCCGTGCACCACTACGGCTACGAGTTCAAACCGTGGCTGCACGACGACGCGATCGCGGCCGGCCCGCTGATCCGCGGCTACATGGAGGAGACCGTTACGGAGTTCGGGCTCGACAAGATCCTTCGGCTTCGTCACCGGGTCACGGCTGCCGACTGGTCCAGCACGGAAGCGCGGTGGACGCTGGGGGTCACCGCAACCGACGAGGACGGCACCGAGAGCCACAAGACCATCACGGCCAAGTTCGTCTTCAGCAGCACCGGCTACTACCGCTACGACCAGGGCTTCGAGCCCCACTTCGAGGGCCGTGACGACTTCGAAGGCGACATCCTCCACCCGCAGCACTGGCCGGAGGACTACGACTACAGCGGCAAGCGCGTGGTCATCATCGGCAGCGGCGCAACTGCCGTGACGATGCTGCCGGCGATGCTCGTGGGCGAGGGTGCGGCAGCCCACGTCACCATGCTCCAGCGCACCCCGAGCTACATCGCGTCGATCCCCCGCGTGGACAAGGTCGCCCAGCGGCTCATGACGCTGTTCGGCGTCAAGCGCGGCTACGCCATGACGCGACGCAAGAACATCTGGCGCGACCACTTCCTCGTCACGGTGATGGTCAGGTTCCCGAACCTCGGACGCAAGCTCATGCGGTCGCTGACGACCAAGGAGCTGCCGGCCGGATACCCGGTGGACACCCACTTCTCGCCGCCGTACAGCCCCTGGGACCAGCGCCTGTGCGCCACCCCGGACGGTGACTTCTTCCAGGCGATCCGCGAGCACGACGCCGACGTCGTGACCGACCAGATCGACCGTTTCACCACTGAGGGCATCCTGCTGAGGTCGGGCCGGACGCTCGAGGCCGACGTCATCGTCACCGCGACCGGACTCATCATGCAGATGCTCGGCGGCATCAAGCCGACGGTCGACGGCACCCCTGTCCATGTCGCCGACACCGTGCTCTACCACGGCTCGCTGCTGTCCGGCGTGCCCAACTGGGCCATGATGCTCGGCTTCACCAAGGCGACCTGGACCCTCCGCATCCGCAACGTGACCCGCCTCGTCGCCGACGTGATCCGCGAGATGGACCGCAACGGTTACGACACCGCGGTACCGGTCCCCCCGGCGGGCATGCCCACCAGGGACCTCTTCGACCTCACCTCCGGCTACATGCAGCGCGCCAAGTCGGAGCTGCCCAGCCAGGGCAAGGGCAAGCCGTGGCGGATGCACACGACGTTCGTGAGGGACAACCGGCTCTTCCGGGGACGCCTGGTCCACCGCGACCTCCGGTTCTCCAAGCGCGCCGTCGAGTCTCCGCACCTCGTCGACGTCGAGGCCGCGTCATGAGCGCGCCCCACCTCACCGTCGTACAGCGCCTGCAGCGCACCCTGCTCGTCCTCCTGAGCCGACTGCCGGCCCCGCTCCAGCGGCTGCTCGCCCGGCCCGCGACCAACGCCGCCGGCGACACGATGGCACCCGACGTCGCGCTGCTGATGAAGCTCGGCGACTCCGGTCCGGACTACAGCGACCTGCCGCCCGTCGAGGCACGCGCGACGACCGAGCGGGACCTGATGCTGTTCGCCTCACGGATCCCGGCGTGCCCGGTCGAGGAGGAGCTCGAGACCGACGAGGGCGTGCTGCTCACGCGCTACAGCAACGGCACGCCCGAACGAGGCATGCTCCTCTTCTTCCACGGCGGCGGGTTCGTCATCGGCAGCCGCGCGAGCTACACGGCCCCGGCGCGCATGCTCGCCCACGGCACGGGTGCCGACGTCGTGTCCGTCGAGTACCGCCTCGCGCCCGAGCACCCCTTCCCGGCCGCGCAGGACGATGCCCGCTCCGCCTGGCGGTACGTCATCGGGCACGCCGCCTCGTGGGGTGTGAACCCGCACCGAATCGTCCTCGCCGGGGAGAGCGCCGGCGGCAACATCGCCGCAGTCCTGTGCCAGCAGGTGCGGGGCGAGGCGGTGCAGCCGATGCTCCAGGTGCTCATCCAGCCGGTGACGGATCTGGTGGAGCACCGGCCCTCCCAGGACGAGTTCGCCGGGTCCCCCGCCCTCTCGGCCAAGCAGGTCGCATGGTTCGTCGAGAACTACGTGCCCGCCGGGAGCGACGTCGCCGACCCGCGCATCTCCCCGTACCGCGCCGCATCACTGGACGGGCTGCCCCCCGCGATCGTCAACCTCGCGGGCTTCGACCCCCTCCACGACGACGGACTCGCCTACGCGTCCGCTCTGCTCACGGCGGGCGTCCCGGCCCACGTGGAACGCGAGGCCGGTCTCGTCCACGGCTACCTCTCCTACACCGCGGTCAGCCCGAGCTGCCGTCGGGCGACCGAACGCCTCGTCGCCTCCGTCGCCTCCGCACTCGACCGCTCCACCACCACCACCAAGAAGGCGAGCTGAGCACCATGACCGCGTCGCGCACGGTCCGCGAAGAGTCCCACGAGGTCGTCGTCATCGGCGCAGGCATGGCCGGTCTCATGGCCGCCACCGCGCTGGCCGATCGAGACGTCGTCGTACTCGAGGCGAGCGATCGCCCGGGCGGCCGGGTCGACACGGTCCGCAAGGGTGACTACTGGATCAACGTGGGAACGCAGTTCACCGAGGGCACCGGTCCCCTGATCGACGCGCTCCATCGCCACCACGTCTCCCTCGGAACCCTCGAGGGCAAGTCGGTCGCACTGTCGCTGGGCGGGAAGCATGTCGACACCTCCAACCCGTTCCGCGTGATGTTCCGGTCGTCGATGACCTGGCGGGATCGGCTCGGCCTCGCCGCCGTCGGCACCAGGATCCTCGCGAACGTGCCGTTCCTCGAGATGAATCCCGAGAACAGGCTCGCCAAGCGGGTCCGAGCGAGGCTCGACGACCGACGCGCTGACTTCGTCCTGCGCGGTGTGCGGTCCGAGCTCGCCCGCGACATGGTCCGTTCGTGGTCAGGGCAGTGGATGGGCTGCGAGCCGGAGGAGACAGCCGCGACCCAGTTCGTCTTCTCCATGGGCATCCTGCTGACCGACCCCGAGAAGGTCGACAACCTGACCCTGCCCGAGGGTGGTAACCAGACCCTCACCGACATCCTCGCCAACGACCTCGGCGGTCGGATCCGCCTCAGCACGCCCGTGCACACGGTCGAGTGGACCGATGACGGCGTCGTCGTCGACTGCAAGGACGCTCACGGACCAGCCCGGATCCGCGCGCGCCGCGCGATCGTTGCGGTCCCCGCCGACATCGCGGTCACGATCATGCCTGGCCTTCCCGCGAACTACCGGAGCGCCTTCGAGTCCATCCACTACGGCCGGTACATCGTGGTGGGCTTCTTCACCCATGAGGAAGGCCCGCAGCAGTGGGACGACTTCCTCGCGATCTCCACGCCGGAGCTCTCCTTCCAGGCGGTCTTCAACCACGCCGCTGCCCTGCGCCGCGGGAGCGTCCGCAAGCCCGGAGGCGCGCTCGCCTGCTTCGCGGGCGGCGCCGAGGCCGATGCCCTCTTCGAGCTCAGCGACGAGGAGATCGTCTCCCGGTTCACCGCTGACCTCCTCCATCTCTACCCAGAGCTGGAGGGCAAGGTCGAGCCGGGCATCCTGCGGCGGCACCCGCGGGTGGTGCCGTTCTGGGCCCCCGGTGGCAGGGCTTCGCTGGCCACCCTCCGCGATTCCCTCGGCCCGGTGCACCTGGCGGGCGACTACCAGCTCGACATGCCCTCGCTCGCCGATGCCGCTGCATCCGGGGAACAGGCAGCCCACCGGGTGCTGGCGAGCCTCCCCGCGTAGCACATAGATGTGGCTAGGACAGATCGATGGAGGTGGGCACGGCACCGGGGTGATGGGCTGGGAGTGGGGCTACGCGTCGCCCTCCCCCGCAAGGCGTTCATGCGACACGAGCGCCTTGACGACGGGTGCGAACCTGCGACCGCTCGGGTGTAAAGAGCGCGGAAGACGGCCACCAGGGCAACGACCTGCGACAACGTTCTCTGCGACAGTCCCGTCGGAGGACCACAGCCACCTCCGATGACCAGAGTTCGTGTCACGAGCGGTGTCACGCGGGCTGGGTCGTCGAGGGGCGTGGACGATCACCCGAGAATCGCGGCGATTCTATAGGTAGGTCGTGACAGCGAACTCGGGGACAGACGCTCCCGCCGGCCGCGACGGCTGTAATCAAACAGCTCGTCGATGTCGGGGACAACCTGCTCGTGGAAGCCCGTGTGCCAGCGTGAGACCGCCGATTCCGGCGCCGATCGCCATCACGATTACGACCGCCACGCCGACCTGCGGCGGCGCTCCGCCGTGCGGATCGCCCACGCCACCACGCCGAGCGCAGCGAGAGTTAACGGCAGCCCCATCGCGATCTTCACCGTGGCGAGCCTGCCGAGCTCGTGGGCGTCCAGGAGCTCGCCCTGCACCGTGAAGCGCGCGCCGAACATTGCGGCACAGGCCAGGGTCGCTGTCGTCATTGCACGGCGGGACGGCCGGTCGCCACGCCACGCCATCGGCTCTCGACGGGCAACACTCCACAGCACGCCGACCAGCGGGAACCCGATGGCCACGGACCCCAGGAGGGCAACGCCCGCGCCGAGGCTCCACCAGATGTCGGGCAGGAAGATCCCCGCGTCCGACCCGGTCGACCAGGCGATCGCGGCGGTCACGCCGATTCCGACCAGACCCGAGGCCACGCGCACGACCGACCGACCGGTAAGGGTGGCGAGAACGGTGAGCAGCAGTGCTGTCGCCGCTGCGACCAGGACGCCGACGACCAGGCCGGACCAGGTCGTAACTGCGACGAACACCGCGGAGGGCACCGCCGAGGCCACGAGCTCCTCGACTCGGCCGCGCCTCACGGAGCAGCCTCAAGGTCAAGGCGTACGACGACGGCCCGCCCACCTGCACGACGCGGGCGCCCGAGCGCGAGAACCAGCCGGAACCACCGGAAGGACAGCCCGTACTGGGCACCGAGCAGCGACAGTCCCACCTCGCGCTCCGCCCCGTCCACCACGTAGGCGCGGCCATGGCGCCACTCTCCCCGGGCCGTTCCATCAAAGTCCGACAACGCGACCTGTACCCGGGGATCCCGCCGGAGCCGTCTCACCTTTCGGGAGCGCTCTGGCGTGAGCAGGTAGTGCCGACCGTCGCCGCGCGCGGCGAGCCAGACCGGCGTCACACGACCACGACCGTCGACACCGAACGTCCGCAGCGCGAAGTAGCGCCCCTCACTCGTCTCTCGTCGTCTCATGCCGACCCCCAACACCGAAAGAGCACGACTCCGACCCCGACCCCGGGGAGGCCGTATGACCGGACACGTCCGTCGCTGCCTCGACACGGGCCGCTTCCGTGGCAACCCGACACTCGCCAGGGTGTGGAGTGCACAGCTGTGGTCCATGCAGCACGGGATGGCCACGCTGGCGCTCGCCGCCACCGCCACGCCCGATCAGATTCAGTTCGTCCTGCAAGACATGGCCGAGCGGCTCTGCCGGGGCTACGGGGACGAGCCCGCGCAAGCCCACCACTCGGTCACCTCGGCCACCACCGCGCGGGACCGGGGGAATCGTGAGACGACGGACGCTTCTCGCCGTCCTTGCCCTCGAACCGGCCGCCAAGTGCGCGGACCCCCTGGGGACGCAGAGCCCCGCAGACTGACGTTCCCGACGTTCCCGATGTCTCCGCACCCGTCTCGAAAGGCTGGAGACCCCGTTCGGGAGGCGACTCGGCCGTGTACGCCCGCGACACGGCCAGCGGAGCCGAGGGGCACGCACCGGGTCGGCGAGCGCCTCGGTCCTCCGCGTTCAAGACCCGTGCCGACGAGGCCGGCTACGCGACCGCTCTGCCTCACTGTCGAACAGTGCCATCCGCTGCCGAAGTCGCCGAGGTGCGCAGTCCTGCACCCGCGCCCGCCGAACCGTCGTTGGTTCGGCGGGCGCGTCCTCGTATCGGAGCGGGATTTACTCCGGTGCCGACTGCAGAGCGCGAACCTCGACCCGGGACTGCAGAGCAGCCGAAGCCTGCTCGGCCCAGACCAATGCCGCCTCCTGGTCGGCCGCCTCGATGATCCAGAAGCCGCCCACGTACTGGTCGGCCTTCACGAACGGCTCCGGGATGCGGATCGTTCCGGTGCTCGTCACCTCGACCGTGACCGCGGTCGACGGCGGCTCCAGACCGCCCGCGGTGACGAATGCGCCGGCCTCGTTCAGGTCGGTGTTGAACTTCTCCACTGCGGCCATGATCGCTTCCAGCTCGGCCGGGTCCATGTCCTGCATCGACTCCATCGTCGGCTCGTCGGCGGTGTCGTGCGGGAGGGTCAGGAAGTACTGCGTCATGGGAATCTGCTCCATCTCGAGTGGTGGACGAACATCTGACGGGTTTGGTGGCCGGATCCGCGGTGAGCGCCGCTTCGGCGCGCCCGAGCTCGGCGGGCGGGGCCGGTCGGCCCGGCAGCACGACGTTCGGGGGCGTCGTACGGTCGGAGTACGGACCCTGCCGGCTGCGCGGAGCCTCGACGCAGCGCTGCATCGGCGGAGACATCGGTGACGACGCGGCGCATCCCGGCCGTCTTCCGGCGGGTGTCACAGCGCAGTGCGCTCACGACGCCATGACCCAGAGGGTGGTCAGCGCGTCGTTGATCGCATCCGGTTGTTGTGTCTGCGGGTAGAAACCCGGCACGGTGAGCAGCTCGGCGCCGATGCGCTCGGCGAGGACGCGGGCCGCCGCCGTCAACGGTTCGCCGGCCAGGCGTCGATACTCTGCGGGTGCCCCAGCCCAGTCGCCGACAATCACCGAGGCCGGCCACGATGCGGCAGCGAGCGGGTCCAGTTCGATCTCGGCGTCCCAGCAGGGCCGCTCCCCCATGGACGTCCAGGCCACACGCAGCCGCTGCGGAGTCGCGGGCGGTGTGGGCATCCCGAGCGGCTCGGTGGACAGGCGCAGGTAGTCCGCGGCGGTGAGGTCGGCAGGGAGTGACGCGGTGGAGGAGCGGGCCCGGGTGAGCATGTCCCGCACCACCGGTTCGTCCTCGGCGACACGCAGCGCCCCGGGTTGGATCAGACACAGCGACCGGACGAGATCGGGCCGGGCGGAGGCGGCGAGCATCGCGGCGACCCCGCCGTAGGAGTGTCCGACGAGGTGGGCGCCGTCGCCGAGGAGCGCGATGACGTCCTCGGCGTCGACCGCGTAGTCGGTCCGGTACGGGCCCTCGAGGTCGGGGCTGTCGCCGTGACCGCGGCGGTCCATCAGGATCAGCCGGCGGTGTGCGGCCAGTGGGCGTTGGTGGCCGAACCCGTAGCGGTCGTCGGTGCCCCAGGACAGCACACCGTGCACGAACACCGCGGGTGGCTCGGCGGCCCCCGGCGCGGCCAGAACGGTCGCGTTCACTGCGGCCATGTGGAACCTGCACCTCCTCACTGCGATGTCGTGGTGCGGTGGTGTCGCTGCCAGATCTCGGCCGAGACCGCGGTCGGGTCCGCGCCGACGGTCGGCGGGAGGTCCCAGATCCGGGTCAGCCACTCGTCGGGCCGGTACCGCGGCCAGCCCGGATCCCCGCTGGCGGCGAACTGCGTCCAGGCCGACCGCATCGCGGTGGACAGCGTGACGAACTCGCCGGGTCGGGCACCGAGGTCCCAGCCGAGCGGGCCGGTCGGGAGACCGAACACGAACGACTGGTCGAGACCGTGGTAGGCGCCCAACACCGGATCCCCGACCCAGCCGAACTCATAGAAGAACGTGCGACCGCCGGCCTCGGCGTGGGCACGGGCAACCTGGTGCGCGGTCAGCCGGAAGAACGCATCGGAGAGCACCAACGTGGACAGGTCACTGTCACCGATACCGGGTCGGGCGTGGCGATAGGCGTCCACCGCGGCCGGATCCAGGCCGACACCACGGGCCACACCGGCCGGATCGGCAGCGGCCGGGTCCAGGTTCGCCGTGAACATGCGCGCCTCAGCCGCGGTGCATCCGCAGATCAGGTCGATGCAGCGGCCGACGCCCCGCCGCATCGCCGCCCACGGCAACTCGCTGAGCAACTCACCGTCCAGGACCACGCCGTAGGGACTGTTCGGATGACTCCAGGCATCGGGATCAGCGGACATCAGCGTCACCGGGTTCCACTGCACGTCGTGGATCGCTTCAGCGGGGACGGCGGCGAGGGCCTCGGCAGTCGAGGCGACACCGAGCTCCTCGGTGATCATCGTGGAGACGGCGCGCGCTTCCTCCGGCGGGACGAACACGTGGCCGGGGCTC
This sequence comes from Pseudonocardia sp. McavD-2-B, assembly GCF_024124365.1. NCBI lineage: Bacteria > Bacillati > Actinomycetota > Actinomycetes > Pseudonocardiales > Pseudonocardiaceae > Pseudonocardia > Pseudonocardia sp. McavD-2-B. The sequence continues at coordinate 38,856 of NZ_JAMXSG010000004.1, read as the reverse complement.
TGGACGATCCCGCGGTGGAACACCCCGTCCGCGCGGCCCCCGGCGAGGACCGCGGCGATCGAGGTCGCACCTGCAGACTGTCCGAACACCGTCACCCGACCCGGGTCACCGCCGAACGCGACGATGTTGTCCTGCACCCACTGCAACGCGGCGAGCTGGTCGAGTACCCCGCGGTTCCAGGGGGCGTCGCGCACCCAGCCGAATCCTTCGTAGCCGACCCGGTAGTTCACCGACACCAGGACCACCCCGTCCCGCGCCAGCTGTGTGCCGTCGAAGCCCGGAGAGTTCGCCGAGCCGCCGACGAAACCTCCGCCGTGCACCCACACCAGCACCGGCAACCCGTCACCGCCGGCACCGTCTCGTGCTCGCGGTGTCCAGACGTTGAGCGTCAGACACTCCGCGCCGGACGCACCACGCAGATCGGCGAGCTCACCGGTGGTGGCCCCGGAGACAGCGGACGGGATCGCCTGCTGCGGAACCCACGCCCCGAACTCGCGTGCCTCCCGCACACCAGCCCACCCCGGTGCCGGTCGCGGCGCCTGGAACCGCAATGCCCCGTGCAGCGGCGCGGCATAAGGGATCCCCAGATACGCCACCACATCGACATCCGGCACACCCCTCACCGCGCCGGACCTCGTCCTCACCACCCCGTCCACTGCAATCCCCCTATCGCGACGGACACCTCACGCCTGGCCCCGGCATCACCGCGTCCCAGACCACCTGGTCGAAGGGGCGGGCACGACGCAGCGGAGGGTCCTGAGCGGAGTCGGTCGTCATGAATGCCGCTGGCCACCACAGGTCCCCCCCCCGGCGCTCCTGCACGCCCCTCCGCGATCCGTACCCGTGTCCGCTCGGACACGAGCTCCGCTTCCCGCGGGAAGAACCAGGATTATAGGTCAAGTGTATTATGTCAACCGTATTGGCGAGCCCCGGGCACGAGGGAGGAACCGGCATGCCCAAGCAGGTGGACCACCGCAGGCGCCGCGAGACGATCGCCCGCGCGCTGTGGCGGGTGGTGGAGCAACGCGGCGTCACACAGCTGACGATGCGCGTGGTGGCACAGGAGGCGGGCATGTCGCTCGGGCAGCTGCAGCACTACTTCGCTTCCCGGACCGCCATGCTCTCCTTCGCCATGGACTTCGCATCCGAGCAGACCTCCGCACGCATACGCCGAGGACTGGAGAAACTCGGTGAACGGCCGCACCCCCGCGACGTGCTGCAGGTGACACTCGCGGAAATGCTCCCCCTGCATGCCGATGCCCGTGCGACCAGCCGCATGAGCGCCGCCTACGTCCTGGAGGCACTGCACGACGACGCCGTACACGAGCAGGCACGCCACGGCATCGCCCAAGGGCGAACCCTCGTCGAGCAGCTGGTCCGCCAGGCCATCGCCGACGGGCACATCGACACCGACCGCGACCCGGCAACCGAGACCAACCTGCTCCTCGCCCTCACCGGTTTCACCCCCCTCATCGAGCTCGACGTGATCGAACCCCAGGACGCCCTCGCCGCAATCGACGCGCACCTGGACCGGCTGTTCAGGAGCGACGACCGGCGGCGCGCCCAGCTCCGAGAATCCGACGACCAGGAGGCGCCGCACTGACAGTCGGGAATGTCTCCTCCGACCCCGGGGCGAGGATCTCACGTTGCCTGTGGTCGCGTCTGAGCTTTCAGGCGTCGAACATCGCGGGCCCGGATCAGCGGGGCGATCACCGCTCGGCGACTTCTCGTGGGTCGAGGTCGCTCGCAACGGTCGTTCGATCCCGACAGGGCGCCGATCGTGGTGGCGGTACCGGACCGCCGTGGCTATCGCGTCGGACAGCGCATCGACGTCGAGTCCGACGAGGTGGTCCCCCTGGATGACCGGCCCGCCGCTCCCGGCGCGAGCCCCTGCCGATCCGATTCGCGACCGGTCGAACACGCGGACGAGCGCCGAGCGACAGCAGCCGGCTCGAGAGCGTCGGCCGCGTGAGCGCCACGGCAGCGCCTCAGCGCGGCATCCGTACGGGCCGCCGCCCGCGGTCCGAGATCTCGTCGCTCGACGGCTGCAGGACTGCTCGTCCTCCAGCAACACGTCGGGTCCGAGTGAATCCGGTAGCGGTCCGGCCTGTCCGCCGCCTGCTGCCCTCCGGCGAGCGACGCACAGCCATCGTCGACGAACTGCTCAGCGGAGGGTGTGAACATCAGGAATCCATCCAAGCCGCGTCCATCACGGCCGCGCCGGCGGGGTGCAGCTCGCCGCGGGCGACGTAGATGTCGGTCAGAGTGCTGATCTTCGCGTGCCCCGTCAGATCCGCCTTCTGACGGTCGGTGAGGATTCCGGAGTCGTGCCAGATCGTAGCCGCGGTCTTCCGGAACGTATGACTGGTGACCGGCCAGTCCATTCCCGCCGCCTTCCGCGCCTCACGGATATAGGTCGCCATGTTGTTCGGATCCTTCCATCCGAGACCACCGGAAACAGCAGCGGCAGGAAACAGAGGGCCCTCCGGACCGTCGACCTCGCGATTCCGCACCATCGTCACGACGAATTGCGGCAGGGGGACGATGCGCAGTGACGTCTCGGTCTTTCCGTCGTGCCGCTGGAGCCCCCTGCCGCGGTGGCGAACGATGTTGCCCGTGATCGCGACGATCGGCACGGCCCGCATCGAGTCGCCGTCGACGACGGGCACCCCTTCCAGATCGAGGTCGCACCACCGCACGCCGAGCGCCTCCCCGATCCGGACGCCGGTGCCGAGCATGAACGTCACGATGTCCGGCAGGTCGCGGCGGCGTGCCTTCTCCTGTTCCCGCGCCTCGTTCGGGTCGTCGGATCGGCCATTCAGCCAGTCGATGAAGTGTCTCCGCTCGACCGGCGTGAGCGCGCAGGGCTTGCGCGAGCCCTTCTCGATCGGGTCCAGATGGCGGATCGGGTTGTCCGGGATGGCCTCGTGCTGCGCGGCGACCCGCAGGATCAACGAGACGATCGTGCGCACCGTCTTACGTGACTCCGCACCATGCCGCGGCGACAGCGAGGCGAAGAAGCCGTCGAGACGCGAGATCGTGCACTCGTACAGCCGCCACTGCCCAACGGCCGGGAGGATGATCGACCGGAGGCGCTGGCGGTAGAGGTCGGCGGTCGTCACAGCCCGGGCGCCGTCGGCGACCTGTGCGTCGAGCTTGACGAGCCACAGCTCGGCCGCCTGCTCGAATCGGCTCTCTGGTCGTAGCGGCGCCGACACGACGCTCCGGGTTCGGGTACGGATCTCGTCCTGTAGAGCCCGCGAGGCCGCCGACCTCGTCGGACCCGAACGCTCGATCCAGCGGGTCACGCCGTCGAAGTCGCGGAAGCGGCACCGAGCGACGTAGCTTCCGCTGCTGGAGCCTGCTCGCCGTTTGGTCCAGATCTCGCCGTGTGTCCCCATCGGCAGCGGTGGTCGCGCCATGCCGTCCCGCCCGTCGCCCCAACCCACGATGCGTTTCCGTGGGGTTACCGTGTGGTTCGATCACCGTAGGGCGGCACTCTGGCGAGAAGCAAGCCTCTGAGCTGCACTTCTGTGCGGCGGGCCGGGCTCGAACCGGCAACCTGACGGGTTATGAGTCCGCTGCTCTGACCAATTGAGCTACCGCCGCGGCGAGCCGGAGAGTACCGGAGCCGGGGCACCCCGCACCTGCGTCACCCCGGTCCTCCGCCAGGGCCGGAGGGGACCCGGCCTAGGCTGCGACGCCATGCGGCTCGGTTACCTCACGCACGTCACCGGTGACGATCCGTCACGCGCCTACCGCGAGACGATCCGGTTGGCGGAGCGGGCCGAGGAGCTCGGGTACGACTCGTTCTGGGTGGCCCAGCACCACGACGGGCATCTCGGTGGGCGGCTGCCGTCGCCGCTGGTCCTGCTGGCCGCGGTCGCCGAACGCACCCGGCTGATCAGGCTGGGGACGGCCGTCGTCGCGCTGCCGCTGGAGGACCCGCGCCGGCTCGCCGAGGACGCCGGTGTGCTGGACGCGCTCTCCGGCGGGCGCCTGGAGCTCGGCATCGGCGCGGGTGCCGACCCCGACGCGGCGCGACGCTTCGGGCGTCACCACGACGACCGGCACCGTGACACCGTCGCCGCGTTGGACGTCCTGCTGGAGATGCTGCCGCCCGCGCTCGCCGCGCAACGGGTGTGGTGGGCGACGGCGACGCCGTCGTCCGTGGACGCCGCCGCGGCCCGCGGGGTGGGTGTGCTGTCGGGCAGGCCGCCGTCGTCGGACGACGACGTCGTGTCCGAGCTGGCCCGGTACTGGACCTACGCCCGCGGGGTCCCGCGCGTCGCGCTGTCCCGGCCGCTGCCGGCGGGCCACTCGACCGGCCGGATCATCGACGACCTGCTGGCCGACCCCGCCCTGCCGTGGGCGGGCGAGATCGTCGTGCAGGCCCAGCCGTCGACCGTGCGCGCCGACGTGCACGACGAGGTGATGGAGCGGGCCGCGCGCTTCGTGCGGCCGTTCCTCGGGGTGGCGGGGCCGGCGCACGGGCCCTCGGTCGTCGAGGAGGTCGACACCGACGAGCCCACGCCCGCGATGCGACCGCGGCCGGTGGTGCGGCCGCACCGGTAGGTCGTGGCGACCGCTCACCCCCGCCGCGCGAGCTCGGCCAGCCACTTCTTGAGCAGCACCGTCTCCGGCGCCCCGAGGACGTCGTTGTCGTCGGGCAGCGCGAGCAGGGCGGCCGCGGCGTCGCCGACCCCCGGCCCGCCGGGTGCGTGCTCCGCATGCCCACCGGTGATCGCGGCGAGGGTGGCCTCGCGGATGTCGGCCGACAGCCCGGGGTCCGGGCGCGCGGTGATGATCTGCCGCAGGGTGACGCCGACGTTGGCGGCGAGGACGTGGGCCGCTGCGCGTTCCGGGCTCACCGTGAGCCGGCCCCGGCGGTCGGCCTCCCTGGTCAGGCCGAGCAGGGAGGCGGCCGGCCCGTCCTGGGCGGACGGCCGTCGCCCGGGGGTGACCTGCCCGTACATCAGGGCGTAGAAGCCCGGGTTGGCGATGCCGAACTCGACGTGGGCGTCCCACCCGTCGCGGATGTCCTGGATCGGGTCACCGCTGGACTCCTGGGCCCGCTTCGCGGACAGGTACTGCTCGAACCCGTGCTCGACCACGGCGTCGAGCAGGCCCTCCTTGCTACCGAAGAAGTGGTACAGCGTGGGGAGGCGGACGCCGGCGGCGTCGCAGATGGCCCGCAGCGGGACGGTCTCCCCCGGCGACGCCGCGATGAGGTCGGCGGCCGCACGCAGGAGCCGGTCCCGGGTCCCGACCTCGGCCGGTTGATCTGCCACGGGCCCACTGTAGGACGCCCGTCCGGGGCCGGGGCGCGGACCGTGGGCCGGCCACCGCCCTCCCCCGGCGCCCACCGGACCACCCTCAGCGCGTGGTGTAGCCGCCGTTGGCGAAGATCGTCTGGCCGGTGATCCAGCGCCCCTCGGTCGCGAGGAAGCGCACGATCGGCGCGATGTCCTCGATCTCGGTGAGCCGCCCGCCCATGGCCATCGACTTGTGGAACTCGACCCGCTCCGGAGTCTCCTGCGGGTAGAAGAACGGCGTGTCCATCGGGCCGGGAGCGACGTTGTTCACCGAGATGCCGCGGTCCGCGAACTCCTTGGCGGCCGCACGGGTGAAGTGCTCGACCGGGGCCTTGCCGCCGGCGTAGGTGGAGTAGCCGTCGGTGAAGGCCGCCAGCAACGACGTGACGACGGTGATGATCGCGCCGTTGTCGGCGAGACTGCGGCCCGCCTCCTTGATGAAGAAGTACGCGGCCTTGGAGTTGATGTCGAACATCGCGTCGTACTCGGCCTCCGTGGTGTCCACGATCGGCTTGCGGAGCACCTTGCCGACGGCGTTGACGGCGACGTCGATCGGCCCGAGCGACCCCGTCGCGTCGGCGAAGAGCTGCTCGACCTGCGCCGGGACGGTCAGGTCGCCCTGCAGGAGCACCCCTTCGCGACCCGCCGCCTCGACCGCCTTCAGCGTCTCCTCGGCCTCGGCGCGCGAGGACGCGGAGTTGTAGTGGATCGCGACGTTCGCCCCCGCCTCGGCGGCCTGGCGGCTGATCAGCCCGCCGAGGTTCTTGCCGCCCGCGGCGACGAGAACGGTCCGGCCCTGCAACGACTGCACGCTCATGCGTTCCTCCTGTATCGACTGTATACCTAGATGTATCAGCTATACAGAGCGATGTCGAACGCGGTCTCGTCAGAAGGCCCAGGTCCCGGTCAGCAGCGCCACGCCGGTGACGGCCAGCAGCCCGACGACGACGTGCTCCCCCGTCCCGCCCGTGCGGAACCGCAGGGCCCGCGGCCAGCGGATCCCCTCCAGCGGCCAGAAGGCGAACCGGTTGCCGTTCGAGGTCAGCTCGTCGCCGATCGCCCCGACCCAGCAGCCCGCGCCGGCCGCGACACCGGTCCAGACCGCCGTCTCCCCGGACAGCAGGAAACCGGTCCCCCACCACGCCAGCAGCCCGACCGCGGCCGCGAAGACCGGCGAGTGCGACAGGCCACGGTGCGAGACCCCGGTCGTCACCCGGGACAGCCACCGGATCGCCCGGCACAGAAGCCAGGTGACCGGTGGCAGCGACCGCGCGGCAACGCTCGACGGGTGGTCGAGGTCGGGCGCGAAGGCCGCCAGCGCGCACACCACCACGACCACCGGCACCAGTACCGGGGGCGGCGGGACCGCCGAACAGACCGCGAGCCCCAGCACCGCGCCCGACAACGCGTGCGTACGCCCCATCATCGTGACCCCAACCCCTTCCGAACGAACACGGAGGGTAACCGAGCGACACCGTGACGCCGGGCCGCCGACACGCGTGCCGGTCTTGACCGTGCCCGCCGGGCCGCGCAGGCTCGCAGCGTGACGGACCGGTGGCGCAACTGGGCGGGCAACCAGCGCACCCGTCCGATCAGGACGGTCCACGCCCGCGATGCCGACGACGTCGTCCGGGCGGTGCGCGACGCCGCCGGGAGGGACCTGCGGATCCGCCCGCTCGGCAGCGGCCACTCCTTCACCGGCATCGGCGTGCCCGACGGCGTCGCCCTCACCGTCCCCGCCGACCCCGCCGCGATCCGGCTCGACGGCGGGCTCGTCACCGTCCCGGCCGGGATCACCCTGCACACGCTGAACCGGTGGCTGTGGGCCCACGGCCGCGCCCTGCCCAACCTCGGCGACATCGAGGCCCAGACCGTCGCCGGCGCGATCTCCACCGGCACCCACGGCACCGGCGCCGGGTACCTCGGCATCGCCGACGGGGTGCGCGGGCTGCGCCTGGTCGACGGGCTCGGGGAGCTCCACGAGCTGGGCCCGGCCGCCCACCCCGACCTGTTCGACCTGGCGCGGGTGGGGCTCGGGGCGCTCGGTGTCCTGGTCGAGGTGACGCTGGCGACCGTGCCCGCGTTCCACCTGCACGCCCGCGAGTCCGCGCGCCCGCTCGCCGAGGTCCTCGACGGCCTCGACGACCTCGCCGCCGGCCACGACCACGTCGAGTTCTACTGGTTCCCGCACACCACGACCGCGGTGCTCAAGACGAACGACCGGACGGAACGGCGCTCGCCCGGGCGCTGCCGGGTCGCCGCGCTGGTCGACGACGAGGTGCTCGGCAACGGCGCGTTCGGGCTCGTCCAGCGCGTCGCCGCGCTCGCCCCACCGCTGGTGCCGCGGCTCAACCGGGTCATGGCCGGGCAGATGGCCGCCGGGGAGTACGTGGCCCCGTCGTACGCGGTGTTCTGCAGCCCGCGCCGTGTCCGGTTCCTGGAGATGGAGTACGCCGTGCCGCGGGCCGCGCTGTCCGAGGCGTTCGACGGGCTGCGGGCCGCCGCCGCGCGGCACGCCCACGACGTCGCGTTCCCGGTCGAGGTGCGGATCCTGCGCGGCGACGACATCGCGCTGTCCACCGCGTACGGACGGGACACCGCCTACCTCGCCGTGCACGTCCACTCGGGACGCCCGCACGAGGCGTACTTCGGCGCCGTCGAGTCGGTGCTGTCCGCACTGGACGGACGGCCGCACTGGGGCAAGCTGCACACCCGCACCGCGGATCAGCTGCGGCCCCGCTACCCGCGGTTCGACGCGTTCGTCGCCGCACGTGACCGGCTCGACCCGGCGGGCCGGTTCCGCAACCCCTACCTCGACCGGGTCCTGGGAGTGCCGTGCACGTCGACGACCTGACCACACCCGCGCTGCTCGTCGACGCCGCCGCGCTGGAGGCGAACCTCGCCGACATGGCCGCGCTGCTACCCGGCCCGCGGCTGCGCCCGCACGTCAAGGCGCACAAGACCACCGGGCTGGCCCGCCGGCAGGCCGCGCACGGCCACACCGGGTTCACCTGCGCCACGGTGCGCGAGGTCGAGGGGATGGCCGCGGCCGGGCTGGGCGCGGATCTTCTGCTGGCCAACGAGGTGCTCGACGCCCGCCGGCTCGGCGCCGTCGTCGGGTCGGGCGCGCGGGTCACCGTCGCGATCGACTCGGAGCAGACGTTGCGGGCCGCCGTCGACGGCGGCGTCCGCGAGGTGCTCATCGACGTCAACATCGGCCTGCCCCGCTGCGGCATCGCGCCCGCGCGGGCCGGGGCGCTCGCCGACGCCGCCCGCGCCGCCGGGCTCGTCGTGCGCGGCGTGATGGGCTACGAGGGCCACCTGCAGATGCTCGACGACGCAGCCGAACGCGCCCGGCTCACCACCGAGTGCACCGACCGGCTGCTGGCCGCGCATGCCGACGTCGGCGGCGAGGTGGTCTCCGGCGGCGGCACCGGCACGCACGCGATGAACACCGCCTGCACCGAGATCCAGGCCGGGTCCTACGCCCTGATGGACACCGCCTACACCGCCGCCGGGCTGCCGTTCCGCCAGGCGCTGACGGTGCTGTCCACCGTGGTCTCGACGACCGCACCCGACGGCGACATGCCCGGCTGGGCGGTCGCCGACGCGGGCCTCAAGGCGTTCGGCATGGACCACGGCAACCCCACGGTGCCCGGCGGGAACGTGTGGTTCTGCTCCGACGAGCACCTGGTGTTCGCCGCCGACGCCCCGCCGCGCACCGGTGACCGGATGCGGGTCGTGCCGGCGCACGTCGACCCGACCGTCGCGCTGCACGAGCGGATGCACCTCGTCGACGGCGACGAGGTGCTGGAGACCTGGGCGGTCGACCTGCGCGGCTGGTGAGGCCTACCGGCCGAACCTCTCCCCCAGCGCCGCCAGGCCCGCACCGAACACGCCGTTCGCGAACAGGCCCGCGAGGTCGCCCTCGTCGGTGCCGTCGGCGTCGAACTCGGTCCACCACTCGCCGAAGGTGTGCCCGACCGCGGTGACCGGGGCCAGCCGCACGGTGGAGACGTAGCGGCGCACCGGGAACGGCGACTCGAGGATCTCGTAGGTGAGGGCGTGGCCGCGCTCGTCGAGTGCGGTCAGCTCCTCGACGACGGTGTCGCCGCCGTCGGCGAGGGTCAGGCGTCGCTGCGCGCCGATCTCGCTGCCGGAGGCGCCGCGGATCAGCTCGCAGGTCGCGATCGCCGGGTGCCAGCGGTGCAGGCCACCGAAGTCGCGGACGTGCGGCCACACCTCGGCCAGCGGTGCCGTGATCACGGCACTGGAGTAGGGACGGGGCATCGGGGACTCCTCCTCGGGAGTGTCAGGACTGCCGGCGCAGGTGGGGGGCCTGCGCCGCGAGCTGGTCGAGCTGGCTGCGGACGTCGTCGAAGCCGCTGTCGACCCGCAGGTCCAGCGCGATCGACGCGGCCAGCTCCGCGGTGTCGTGGAAGGCGGTGCGGGCGACCTCGAGGCGGGCGCCCACGGTGCGGGCCACCTCGCTGCCCTGGCCCGCGCCCTCCAGGCTCTCCCCCATCCGCGCGGTGCGCAGGGACTCGGCGAGCTCGGCGTCGAGGTTGCGGCCGATGTCGTGCAGCCAGTCCTTGGCCGGGCCGTCGGGCACCGTGCGCACGACGCCGTGGAAGGCGGTCACCGAGCCGACGCAGCCGGAGTAGGCGCGGGCCCAGCGCGACCCCGCGACGAGGCCGTCGGGCACGGAGGCGGGGGCGTTCCCGGCGGCCCGTCGCATGGCCTCGCGCTCGGCGGGGCTCGCGGAGCGCAGGTAGGAGCGGGCCAGCGCCTGGGCGGGCAGCCCGACGAACAGCACCGCCGGGACCGCGCAGAACACCGCCGAGGCGATCGCGTAGCCCAGCGTCCGGCCGAGCAGTTCGTCGGCCGGGTACTGCCCCACCTGCGTGATGCCGACGATCACCCCGATCAGCACACCGAGGGCCGCCCCGGCCAGCAGGAGCACCAGCCACCCGTGCGCGGCGATTGCGTGCGACACCCTGCCCCCGCGCACCGCCGTCCGTCGCCGCCAGTCCCCGCCGGGCGGCGGAGCGGGCATCCCGCGCGCCATCACCGCTCCAGCACGTTCTTGAAGGCGCGCGTCTGCTCGGTCAGCGCGGTCTCGGTCGGCAGCCGCTCCATCGACGAGGCCCCGTAGAAGCCGTGGCAGACCTTCGCCGTGCGGAGCACGTGCGCGGCGTCCTCGGGCATCGCGACCGGCCCGCCGTGGACGAGCACGAGCACGTCGTCGCGGACCTCCAGCGCCGCCTGCGCCCACTCGTCGACGAGCGCGACGCAGTCGTCGAGGGTCTTCGCGGTGCCCGCCCCGATCGCGCCGCCGGTGGTGAGCCCCATGTGGCACACCACGATGTCGGCGCCGGCCCGGGCCATGGCGCGGGCGTCGTCGGCGGAGAAGACGTACGGCGTGGTGAGCATGTCCTTGGCCCGCGCCGCGGCGACGAGGTCGACCTCCAGCGCGTAGCCCATCCCGGTCTCCTCCAGGTTGGCCCGGAAGGTGCCGTCGATCAGCCCGACGGTCGGGAAGTTCTGGATGCCGGCGAAGCCGAGCGAGGACAGCTCGTCGAGGAAGCGGTCGGTGAACAGGAACGGGTCGGTGCCGTTGACCCCGGCCAGCACCGGGGTGCGGCGGACCACCGGCAGCACCTCGGCCGCCATCTCGACGACGATGTCGTTGGCGTTGCCGTAGGCCAGCAGCCCGGCGAGCGAGCCGCGGCCCGCCATCCGGTAGCGCCCGGAGTTGTAGATGACGATGAGATCGATCCCGCCGGCCTCCTCGCACTTGGCCGACAGCCCGGTGCCCGCGCCGCCGCCGACGATCGGCTCGCCGCGGGCGGCCATCCCGCCGAACCGCTCCATCAGCTCCGCGCGGCTGAACCGCCTCATCGCCGTACCTCCTGCCAGGCCGAGAGCACCGCGTCGGCGAACTCCGGGTCGTTGACGTGGTGCGCGACCCGCCGGACACCGTCCGGGGAGTCCACACCGGCCTCGATCGCGGCGAACAGCGCCGCGTCGGCCTCGGGATCGTGGAACGCCGCGCCCGGCGCGTCCAGTGCGGACACCCCGCCCAGCGGGAGCAGGAACCGCCACGGCCCGGTCAGCGCGTTCAGCTTCGCCGCCAGCCAGGCCCCGATCTCCCGGTTCTCGTCGACGGTGGTGCGCATCAGGGTGACGTTCGCGTTGTGCTCGTGGAACAGGCGGCCGGCGAAGCGTTCCGGGACGGTCGCGCGTGCGCCGAAGTTGACCATGTCCAGGGCGCCGCAGGACCCGACCCACGGCACCGCGGTGCGGGCGATCGCGTCGAGCCGGTCGGGGCCGCAGGCCATCACCCCGCCGACGAGCAGGTCCGCGACCTCGGTGGTGGTCAGGTCCAGCACCGAGTCGACCAGGCCGGAGTCGACGAGCTTCTCCATCGACGGCCCGCCCGAGCCGGTGGCGTGGAAGACCAGGGCGTCGACGTCGTCGCCGAGCCGTTCGCGGACCGCGGTGACCAGCGGCGTGGTCACCCCGAACATGGTCAGCCCGACGGCGGGCAGGTCGGCACCGGTCTCCGGCGGCGGGGCGGTGACGGCGGCGGCCAGCATGTGCGCGGCGTTGCCCAGTACCCGTCGCGAGATGCGGTTGAGGCCCGCGACGTCGGTGACGGCGTTCAGCATCGCGACGTCGCTCGCCCCCACGTAGGGCGCGGTGTCGCCGGAGGCGACCGTGGGGACCATCAGTGTGGGCACCCCGACCGGGAGGTCGCGCATCGCCGGGGTGACCAGCGCGGTCCCGCCCGAGCCGCCGAGCCCGAGGACGCCGCCGACGTCGTCGCGGCCGGCGAGGAAGGCCCGCAGCGCCTGCGCCATCGCCCCCACAGCGCTGCCGCGCTCGCCGGTGAACACCGCCTCGGCGCCACCGGGGTGGCAGGCGGCGACCTCGGCCGCGGTGACGTCCGGACCGGGGCACGCCGCACCGGAGGTGGACACGTCCACCCGGCGCACGTCGGCGCCGTCGGCGGCCATCAGCTCGGCCACCCAGGCCAGCTCGGCGCCCTTGGTGTCGAACGTGCCGATCACGTATGCGGTCCCCACACAGGAGTTCTACCCGGACCCGGGCACCCGGGGCGAGAGCCGGAGCCCGGACGGCGCAGGGCACCATGGACACGCCCCCTTCCGCCGGGCTCGTGACCTCGGGGCCCGTGACGTCGTTGGAGAGACATGCTCGGTCAACCGGACGACCCGCGAGGCATCGTGCTCCCGCTCGACGGGCGGCCCGGCGGAACGGAGACCGGCGCCCCCGACCGCAACGGTGGCCCGCGTCCCCTCCGCAACGGCACCCCTCCCCCCGGCCCGGCACTGCTGCTGAGCTGGACCCCCACCCCGGCCGTCGACGACGACCGCACCTGGGCGACGCTGTCGGCGTCGAGCGAGCTGGCTCGGCGGCTCGCGCCCGACGCCGGCCGCGCACCCGCCGCCGGGCTCACCTTCCGGCTCGCGCTGCCCGAGGCGTTCGGCGCCGAGCCGCTGCTGCGCCTGGCCGGCGGCGAGACGGCCGCGGCGGCCCCCGGGTCGTCGGCGCTGGTACCGGTCGCACCCACCGCACCCGGTGACCGGCACGGCGCCGGGCTGGGCCTGCTCACCCTGACCACGGCGGCCGAGATCGCCGCGACGGGCACCCAGACCCGGGTGCTCGACGAGCTGACCGCCGCGGTCGACCAGCTGGCCCCGGCGTGCGTGATGCGGCTGGACTCGCGGCTCCGCGCGGCCGAGGAGTCGCTGCGCGAGGCCCAGACCGAGCTGCTCGAACGCGGCTCGCTCGTCGTCGACGGCGACGCGACCGGCAGCGGCTCCCCGTCGCGCGGGCTCGAGACGGCGGTCGCGAACCTGTCGGTCCTGCGCCACCAGACGCACGCCTGGATCGCGGGCTGGGAGCGGGTCGTCGCCGGCGCTGACCCGTCGGGCACGCCCGGCCTGGCGCTGCGCGACGCGCTCGGTGAGGTCGGCAAGCTCGGCTGGACCGGGTTCCCGGCCGCGGTGCACGGCGCCTACCAGGCACTCGTCCTGGACGCCCGGCGCATCCTGCTCACCGCGGCCGACCACCTGCTGCGCGCCCCGAACCGGCCGCTGACCGCGCTGCGGCCCCTGGTCGAGAGCGACCTCGCGGGCCGGGCCGCCGACGTCGCGCGGCTGCACCGGCTGCTGACCACGCTGTCGACGCTCCCGCAGACCGTGCGCAAGCGCTCCGGCGGGATGATGCCGAACCTGATCGCCGACCAGGCGGCGGCCAACGCACGCAGCCAGGCGCTGTTCACGCGCATGGCGAACGCGCTGCGCTCCCCGGTGTGGGACGGCCGGGTCGTCGTCGAGGTGCGGTCGCTCGACTCGGGCGAGCTGCAGGTACTGCGCCCGGTCTGACCCCGGACAGTCCACGGCCCTCCCGTCCGGCGCGGAGCCGGTCGGGAGGGCCGTGGACGGGTGTCGCGGTGGGTCAGCGGGCGACGGCCTTGGCGCGCTTGCGCGCGTCCTTCGCCGACGCCTTGGCCTGCTTGGCGGCCTCGGCACCGGCCACCGACGCGCGGTCGGCCAGGTCCGAGCCCAGCTTCGCGGCCTGCGACTGGGCCTGGGTGACCAGGGTGGAGAAGCGGTCGGCGTACTCGGGGGCGCGCTTCTCCGCGCGGGCGGCGGCCTTGCGGGCCTGCTTCTCCCAGCGGACGCGGCGCTTCTCGGCCTCGCGCACCCACCTGTCACCGGTGCGCCCGGCGGCCTTGCGGTACCGGGCGCCCTTCTTGTCCACGACCTTCTCGAGCTGAGCACCGCGCTTCTCGGCCGCCTTCGCCAGCTTGGCGCCGCGCTTCTCGGCGGCCGCGGCCTGCTTCTGGGCGGCCTTCGAGGTGCGCTCGGCGGCGGCCGAGAGCTGCTCGGACCAGGTGGACGCCTTGTCCGAAGCGACCTCGGACAGGTGCGCGGCCTGCTCGGAGGCCTTGCCGCCCCACTCGGTGGCGCGCTCACGCACGACCGGGCCGTACTCCTCGACGGCCCCGGTCAGCTTCTCCCGGCTGCCCGCGGCAGCCGCGGCGATCGAGGTGCCCGCGCCGGCCAGTCCCGCGGCGAGCTGGGCACCGGTGTCGGAACCGGAGCCGGACAGCCGGGCCTGGGCCCGCTCGGCCGCCTGGCGCGTCCGGTAGGCGTGCGACGGCTTGCCGTGGGTGTCGGCGGCCGCGATGAGCAGCCCGCCGAGCAGACCGACGTTCTTGAGGAAGTGGATCTGCTGGTCGGCGCGCTTCTGCTGGTCGGTCTCCTCCCAGAAGCGGTGCCCGGCCAGGGTGGTCGGGACCAGCGAGGCGGCCAGCGCGGTGGCCGACAGGCGGGGGAACTTGCCCAGGGCGAGCAGCGAGCCCGCCACGATCTTCACCCCGGCGTCGACCTTGACCAAGGTCTCGTTGTCCGGGCGCCGGTCCAGCGGGGCGTTCTCCACGACCTTGTCGATGGCCGGGGCGGCCTGGTCGAGAACGGGCTGTGCGGCGGGAGTCAACGCGTCGGCGTTCCGCAGCTCGTTGATTCCGCCGTAGATGAACACGGCCGCGAGGGCGGGTCGGGCTACACGTCGCAAGACTGGCATGGGGCACCTTTCCCCGGCTCGTCCGTCCGCAAACCCGGGGTGGGTGTGGCGTCACCGCCGTGGGATGGCAATCATGCCCGGGTGACGAACGGACGGCGGGCCATCGGGCTCGACATCGGAGGAACGAAGGTCGCCGGAGCGATCGTGGGCGAGGATGGCACGGTCCACGCCGAGCTGCGGCGCAACACCCCGGACACGTCCGATGCGGACACGATGACCACCCTGTTGCGGGAGATGGTCGAGGAGCTGCGCGGCGACGCCGAGGGGGCGGACGTGTCCGCGATCGGCGTCGGTGCCGCGGGGACCGTGGAGTGGCCGGTCGGCCGGATCCGCTGGGCACCCAACAACAACTACGAGAACTGGGACGTCCGCGGCCTGCTGGAGTCCGCGTGCGGGCTGCCGGTGGTCGTCGACAACGACGGCAACGTCGCCGGTCTGGCCGAGGCCCGGCTCGGCGGGACCCGCAACGACCACATGGTGCTGCTGACCGTCGGCACCGGCGTCGGGGCGGGGATCGTGCTCGACGGGAAGATCTACCGCGGCCCGCACGGGCTCGGTGCCGAGGTCGGGCACATGAACGTCAACCCGGACGGCCCGCAGTGCGGCTGCGGCAACTACGGCTGCCTGGAGGCGGTCGCGTCGGGAACAGCGCTGACCCGGATGGGCCGCAGCGCCGCCCTGCACGACCCGCGGGGCATGATCGCGACCCTGGCCGCGGAGGCCGGGGGCGAGGTCACCGGCCAGCACGTGACGATGGCCGCGATGGCGGGCGACAGCACGGCGGCGTCGCTGTTCCAGCGGCTCGGGCGGTCGCTGGGGATCGGCATCGCCAGCATCAACGCGATCTTCGAGTTCGAGGTCGTGCTGATCGGCGGCGGCCTGGTCGACGCGGGCGAGCTCCTGCTCGAGCCGGCGCGCCGGGCGGCCCGGGAGTTCCACTACGGCCCGCCCGAGGTCCGTCCGATCCCGCCGGTGCTGCCCGCCACCTACAAGGGCGACGCCGGGAAGATCGGCGCGGGGCTGCTGGCGCTCGAGGAGACGTGATCTCGCTCCGCGACCGGTTCGGGACACGACTACGCTCGGACGGGTGACACTCCTGCTCGGACCGGTGCTGCGGCACGTCGACGAGACCAGCGCACTGGTCTGGGTGCAGACCTCCGACCCGTGCCGCGTCTCGGTACTCGGCTGCGACGCCGCGACCTTCGAGGTGGCCGGCCACCACTTCGCCCTGGTGCAGGTGACCGGGCTGACCCCGGACACCCGCACCGCCTACGAGGTCCACCTCGACGGCGAGCAGGTCTGGCCGCTCCCGCACTCGCCGTTCCCGCCGAGCCTGATCGCGACGCGCGGCGCGGACACCGACGCACACCAGCGGATCGTCTTCGGTTCCTGCCGCTACGTGAAGCCGGCCGACCCGAAGCTGGCCCGGCAGTACGGCCTCGACGCGCTCGACGCCTACGCCGGCCGGATGGCCGGGCTGCCCCCGGAGACGTGGCCGACCACGCTGCTGCTGCTCGGCGACCAGGTCTACGCCGACGAGCTCACCCCACAGACCCGGCGGCGGATCGCCGGGCGAGGGGAGCGGCACCCGGACTGGCCCGACGACGAGATCGTCGGCTTCGACGAGTACTCGGGGCTCTACCGCGACACCTGGTCGGACCCCGAGGTGCGGTGGATGCTCTCCACCGTCCCCACCGCGATGATCTTCGACGACCACGACGTCCGCGACGACTGGAACACCTCCGGCGCCTGGCGCGAGCAGATCGCCCGCACGCCCTGGTGGTCCGAGCGCATCTGCTCCGGCCTGGCCTCCTACTGGGTCCACCAGCACCTGGGCAACCTGTCCCCCGCCGAGCTCGCCGCCGACCGGACCTGGCAGGAGGTGCAGGCCGCGGAGGGCGACGTCTGGCCGCTGCTGTCCGAGCGGGCCGCCCTGTGGGACCGCGAGACCGGCGACGGCGACGACACCCACAAGGACGAGCGGTTCTCCTTCTGCTGGGAGCTGGGCCGCACGCGGCTGATCGTCATCGACTCCCGCAACGGGCGGATCGTCGAGTCCACACCGCGCCGGATGGTGTCCGACGCCGAGTTCGACTGGATCTCGGCGAAGGCGCTCGCCCCCGGCGACATGGACCACCTCGTCCTAGGCACCTCGGTGCCCTGGCTGATGCCCCAGGTCATCTCCGACCTGGAGGCCGCGACCGAGAAGGGCGCGAACGGGTCCGGCCGGGTCGCCGCCGTCGCCGAGTGGGCCCGCCAGGAGGCCGACCTGGAGCACTGGCCCGCGTTCGGGCACTCCTTCGCCGGGCTCGCCGAGCTGATCCGCGAGGCGTGCCGCCCGCGCGCCGGGGACGCCCCGCCGGCCACGGTGTCGGTGCTGTCCGGCGACGTCCACCACTCCTACGCCGCGGTCGCCGACGTGCACACCCACACCCCCGGGGACCGGCCGGGCCGCGGCCCGGAGGGCACCCGGGTCCACCAGCTGACCTGCTCACCGGTGCACAACGTGGTCCCCGCGGTGATGCGGGTGATGTTCCGGATCACCTGGTCGCGGCTGCTGGGCAGGATGACGACCCGCTGGACCCGCCGGACCGGGACCGGCAGCGCGGGCGTGGCCTGGGAGCGGACGACCGGTCCGCTGTTCGGCAACCTCGTCGCGACCCTGGAGACCGACGGGCGACGGGCGTCGTGCCGGTTCGAGCGGCCGCGCTCGGCCGCGGTGCTCGACACCGCGGCCGAGGTCGTGCTGACCCCGCAGGCCCCGCCCATGGCGGCGCGGCAGCGGAGGGGGACCACCCCGGCGGTCTGACCGGGGGCGGCGGCGACGGCCCGTCAGTACCCGGTACGGGCCAGCCAGCCCGTCCAGACCTCGGCGTCGCCGAGGACCTGGAGACGGTCGTCGTCGGCGGGGATGCGGCGGGTGACGCCCCGGAGCAGGTCGGCGGCGGCGCCTCGGACGGCGGCGTCGCCCTTGCCGTGCCCGTGCTCCCAGACCACGCGCCCGCTCGCGCCACGCACCATCCACTCCCCCGCCGCGTCCGGCACGTCGTCGGTGGAGTGCAGGTGCAGCGTGGCGCCGTCGGCGAGCGGTGGCTCGTCGGCGGCGGGGCGGGCGGCGAGCAGGCCCAGCCACTCCGAGACGCCGTCGGCGGCGACCTGCGGGTCGATCGGGAACGGCGCCCCGAGTGCGACGGCGGCGTCGGCGCGGTGCACCGTCGCCTCGTGCAGCCGCCGCCGCACCCACCACGCCGAGGGCTGCGGACCGGTGAAGGTCCACACCGGCGCGGTCGGCCCGGCCGCGACGACGGCGTCGAGCAGCTCGGTCGCACCGTCGCGCAGCCACTGCGCCGCGACCTCCGGGCCGCCCTCGGGCGGCTTCCCACCGGGCACCTCGCGAGGGTCGAGGGCCTCGGTGGCGCCGGTGGCGACCATCCGGGCCGCCCACCGGTGCCCGCGCCCGACGTGGCGGAGCAGCTGCAGCAGAGACCAGCCCGGACAGGTCGGGACCGGGGTGGCCGGATCGGCCGTCGTCAGGAGGGTGGCCAGCCGGTCGTTCTCCGCGAGGAGGACGGCGGCGTACGGGTCGACCGCGGTGCGGTCCGGTGTCGTGGTCATGAATTCGTACCCCCGGTCGCGGAACATGTGGGCGGGTTGCGGCGAGTCGTGCATGACGATCGCGGAGTTCGGGTAGGTAAGGATCATGCCGCCTCATCGCGACTGGACGCGACGGGGCGCGGGGCGGGCACTGCTGTACTGGCCGTTGACGGCCTTCTTGTTGGTGGCCGCATTCCCCGCGTACTCCGTGGTGCTGGTCATCGCCTCCGGGATCCTGCTGCCCGCCCTCGGGCTCGTCGCCGGGCTGGCCGGGAAGCGCTGGCGGGCGCGCAAGCTCGCCCGGGCGCGTCGCGCGCTGTCCGACGTCGTGGACCCCGCCCCACCCGCCGACGACGACCTCGTCGCGCACGAGGACGAGCCCGACGCGATCGGCTCGGAGACGTCCTGGCCGACCGGCCGGCACGCCCGCCGGGTCCGCGAGCAGCCTGCTCCGGCCACCGGGGAGCCCGCCGCACGCGACGCGGCCTGATCCGCACCGTACGGCCCCTGTGACGCTCGCCGAGTTCCTTGTACGTCCGATACTAGGATGTCAAACTAAACCGGCCGGGACACCGCCGTCCGCCCGGCGGGAGGAACGTCCCCGATGAGCACGGACACGAACGCACAGGCCGAGCTGCACGTCCCCACGCACCCGGTCCGTTTCGTGACCGCGGCCAGCCTGTTCGACGGGCACGACGCCGCCATCAACATCATGCGCCGGATCCTGCAGCGACAGGGCGCCGAGGTGATCCACCTCGGCCACAACCGCTCGGTCGACGAGGTCGTGACCGCCGCGATCCAGGAGGACGTGCAGGGCATCGCCATCTCGTCCTACCAGGGCGGGCACGTCGAATACTTCTCCTACCTGGTCGAGCTGCTGCGCGAGCGCGGCGCCGGCCACATCAGGGTCTACGGCGGGGGCGGCGGCGTGATCGTCCCCGAGGAGATCGAACTGCTGCACTCCCGCGGCGTCGCGCGCATCTTCTCCCCCGAGGACGGCCAGCACCTGGGCCTCCCCGGAATGATCAACATCATGATCCGGGAGTGCGACACCGACCTGACCGCCGAGGGCGCGTCGTCGGCGTCCGCGGTCGGCTCCGCCTTCGCAGACGGGGTGTTCTCCGGCGAGACCGCAACCCTCGCCCGCGCGCTCACGATGGCCGAGACCGGGACGCTGCCCGACGAGGTCCGCGAGCGCATCGCCGCCTCCGAGCGCCCGGTGCCGGTCCTCGGCATCACCGGCACCGGCGGCTCCGGCAAGTCCTCGTTGACCGACGAGCTGGTCCGCCGGTTCCGGCTCGACCAGGAGGACAAGCTCCGCATCGCGGTGCTCGCGGTGGACCCGACCCGACGCAAGGGCGGTGGCGCACTGCTCGGCGACCGCATCCGGATGAACGCGCTGTCCGGTGACCGGGTGTTCTTCCGCAGCCTCGCCACCCGCGGCAACGACGGCGGCTCGCTGCCCGAACGGCTCGGCGACACCATCGCGGTGCTCCGCTCCGCCGGGTTCGACCTGGTGGTCGTCGAGACGCCCGGCATCGGCCAGGGCGACGCGGGCATCGTCCCGTTCGTCGACCACTCGCTGTACGTGATGACGCCGGAGTTCGGTGCCGCCTCCCAGCTCGAGAAGATCGACATGTTGGACTTCGCCGACGTCGTCGCGATCAACAAGTTCGAGCGCCGTGGCGCCGAGGACGCCCGCCGCGACGTCGGCCGCCAACTCGTCCGCAACCGCGAGGAGTTCGGCGCGACCTGGGAGGACATGCCGGTCTACGGCACCTCGGCCGCCACCTTCAACGACGACGGCGTCACCGCGCTCTATCAGCACCTGCGCGACCTGCTCGCCGAGGGCGGCCTGACCGTCGGCGAGGGACGTCTCCCCCGCGTCGACACCAAGACCTCCAGCGACTACGCGGCCGTCATCCCGCCGGAGCGGGTCCGCTACCTCGCCGACATCGCCGGTGCGGTGCGGGACTACCACGCCGACACCGAGACCCACGCCCGGGCGGTCCGCACCGCGCAGCACCTGCGCACCGCCGCCGAGCTGGTCGGCGGCGACGACCTCGACGAGGCGCTGCGCGCCGCGGAGAAGAAGGTCCCCGCCGAGTCCGCCGAGCTGCTGGAGTCCTGGCCGTCGCGGGTCGAGGACTACTCCGGCGACGAGTACGTCTACACCGTGCGGGACAAGGAGTTCCGCACGAAGCTGACCCGCGAGACGCTGTCCGGCAACCCGGTGCGCCGGGTCGCGCTGCCGAAGTTCGACGACGACGCCGCGCTGCTGCGCTTCCTGCGCCGGGAGAACCTGCCCGGCTTCTACCCCTTCACCGCCGGGGTGTTCCCGTTCAAGCGGGAGGGTGAGGACCCGGCCCGCATGTTCGCCGGCGAGGGCGACCCGTTCCGCACCAACCGGCGGTTCAAGTACCTGTCGGAGAGCTCGGACGCCAAGCGGCTGTCCACGGCGTTCGACTCGGTCACCCTCTACGGCCACGACCCGGACACCCGCCCCGACATCTACGGCAAGGTCGGCACCTCGGGCGTCTCGATCGCGACCCTGGACGACCTCAAGACCCTCTACGACGGCTTCGACCTGTGCTCGCCGACGACCTCCGTGTCGATGACGATCAACGGCCCGGCGCCGACGATCCTCGCCTACTTCCTCAACGCCGCGATCGACCAGCAGGTCGACCGGTTCCGCGACGAGCAGGGCCGCGAGCCCGACGGTTGTGAGCGCGAGGAGCTCGTCGCCTACGCGCTGGCGAACGTCCGGGGCACGGTGCAGGCCGACATCCTCAAGGAGGACCAGGGCCAGAACACCTGCATCTTCTCCACCGAGTTCTCGCTGCGGATGATGGCCGACATCCAGGAGTGGTTCATCGCGCACAAGGTGCGCAACTTCTACTCCGTCTCGATCTCCGGCTACCACATCGCCGAGGCCGGGGCGAACCCGATCAGCCAGCTCGCCTTCACCCTCGCGAACGGGTTCACCTTCGTCGAGAGCTACCTGGCGCGCGGTATGGACGTCGACGACTTCGCGCCGAACCTGTCGTTCTTCTTCTCCAACGGCATGGACGCCGAGTACACGGTGATCGGCCGGGTCGCCCGCCGCATCTGGGCGGTCGCGATGAAGGAGCGCTACGGGGCCAACGAGCGCTCCCAGAAGCTGAAGTACCACGTCCAGACCTCGGGACGGTCCCTGCACGCGCAGGAGATGAACTTCAACGACATCCGCACCACGCTGCAGGCGCTCTGCGCGCTCTACGACAACGCGAACTCCCTGCACACCAACGCCTACGACGAGGCGGTCACCACGCCCACGCAGGAGTCGGTGCGCCGCGCGATGGCCATCCAGATGATCATCAACAAGGAGTGGGGTCTGTCGCTGAACGAGAACCCGCTGCAGGGCTCGTTCGTCGTCGACGAGCTCACCGACCTGGTCGAGGAGGCCGTGCTGCGCGAGTTCGAGTCGATCGCCGAGCGCGGCGGCGTGCTGGGCGCGATGGAGACCGGCTACCAGCGCGGCCGGATCCAGGACGAGTCGATGCTCTACGAGCACCGCAAGCACACCGGTGAGCTGCCGATCGTCGGCGTCAACACCTTCCTCAAGCCGGCCGACCCGGACGAGGCGCACCAGGAGATCGAGCTGGCCCGCGCCACCGAGGCCGAGAAGCAGTCCCAGCTCGACCGGCTCGCGGACTTCCAGTCCCGGCACCGCACCGAGGCCGAGCAGGCGCTGCGGCGGCTGCAGGACGTCGCGACCGGTGACGGCAACGTGTTCGACGAGCTGATGCGGGCCGCGCGGGTGTGCTCGCTGGGTCAGCTGACGACGGCGTTCTTCGAGGTCGGCGGACAGTACCGGCGCAACATGTGACGGCGGGCGGGGCCGGTCCACCCGGCCCCGCCTCCCTCACCAGCGGCCGCGCCGGTTCGGGATCCGCGCGGCCGCCAGGCCGACCACCGCGAGCGCCACCGCCAGCACCCCGTAGGCGATCCCGGCGGCCACGCCCGGGTCCTCGGCGGCGGTGACGGCGGCGGTCAGCACCGACACCGCGGCGATGCCGCCCATCTGCCGGAACATGATGCGCAGCCCGGACACCGCAGCGACCTCGTCGGGCACCAGGTGCATACCGGCGTTGTTGGCGGCCGGCCCGGACAGGCCCGTGCCCAGGCCGAGCAGGGTGGAGCCGGCGAGCAGCCACACCGTGGGCCCGCCGAACAGGGGCGCGACCGCAGTGACCACCAGCCCGGCGACGACGGCGACCAGGCCCCCGAGCAGCAGCGGCCGGAAGCCCAGCCGGCGCAGCAGCGCGACCGCGGCCGCCGAGGTGACGATGGTGCCGATCGCGCGACCGGTCAGCAGCGCCCCGGCGACGAACGCGGGCAGGTCGTAGCGGACCTGGGCGTAGAGCGGCAGGGTCGCCGAGAACCCGATCACCACGGCGCCGAAGACGACGTTGGTGACGTTCATGATGCCCAGACCGCGCCCGGCGAGCAGGTGCACCGGGACGACCGCGTCGGGCCGCCGCCGGGCGTGCCGGACGAACACCGCACCCGCCGTCAGCGCGACCACCCCGGCCAGGGCGGTCCAGCCGGGCCCCGACCCCGGCGAGCCGAGCCGGGTGATGGTGAGCATCGTGGCCAGCAGGGTCACGACGAGCAGCGCGATCCCGACGGCGTCGATCCGCGCGGTCCGCCGGTGCGGAGGGTCGTCGACCAGGGCCAGCCCGACGGCGACGAGCAGGATCCCGATCGGCACGTTCACCAGGAAGATGCCGTGCCAGGTCCAGGTGGTGAGCACCAGCCCGCCGACCAGCGGTCCGAGGATCGCGCCGATCGGGAAGACGCTGGTGAACAGGGCGAGTGCCCGGTCCCGGTCACGTCCGAACTGGTGCGCGACGATCCCGTTGGCGGCCGGCAGCATCACGCCGCCGGCGAGGCCCTGTACCAGCCGGCAGGCGATGAGCACGCCGATCGAGGGGCTGAGCGCGCTCAGCCCGGACATCACCGTGAACACGGCGACCCCGGCCAGGAACATCCGCCGGCCGCCGAAGCGGTCGGACAGCCAGCCGCCCAGTGGCAACGCCAGGATCTGCCCGACGGCGGCGACGGTCACGACCCAGCCGGTCCAGGCCAGGTCGGCGCCGAGGTCGCCGCTGATCGTCGTCAGCGCGGTGGCGACCGACGTCCCGTCGAGGGAGAACATCAACAGCGCCAGACCGACGACGGCGAAGACCGGCACGCGCCGGGGCAGCGGGTCCTCGCCGGGCGGCCCGGCGGAGCCGTCCCCGGCCGGGCGGTGGGTGTCGTGGGCGGCGTCGGTCACGTGGTGGGCACACCTGTCTTCCCGGAGGAACCGGACATGATGTGCTTACCACAAGCTAAACAGTCGGGCGGTGGCAACGCCCACCGACGTCAGCGGCGGGGCCGGCTCCGGCGACGCCCGCGGTTCCACCCGCCGAGGATGCCGATGGCCTCGACGAACGACTCGGCGGCCTTGGAGAGCTTGCGACCGGCCTTCTTCATCGGGGGTCCTCCCGGGGTGCTGCTGGGGTGGTGGGGGCTTCTCCACCGTGGCAGACGGCGGAGCGTGCCGGACGGCGGGGGTGTGCTCCACACGGGTGACGAAACGGACACATGTCCTCCCGTTCCGAAGACGATTCCACCTGCCCGGAGCACCGTCTCCCGGCGTGTCGCACACCTGCGTACGCGGACGGAGCAGCGCGCCCCGCGTTCCGGAGCGTCACTCCTCCATGCGGAGGGACCTGCCCGTGTTCACCGCGCGTGATCGCCGGCGGGGCGGGATGCTGCTCGGACGGGTCTCGTCCCGGAGGGGGATCACCGATGTCACCGGACGTCATGCTGTGGGTCGTCGTCGCCGTCGTGGTACTGGTCGTGCTGGGCCTGGCCCTCGTGGTCGGGTCCCGGGTGCGCGGCCGCCGGAGGACCGCCGCCCTGCGCCGGCACTTCGGGCAGGAGTACGACCACGTCGTCGAGCAGTCCGGTGGGAAGGACCGCGGCGAGACCGAGCTGCGCCGTCGGCTGAGCCGGCGCCGGGAGCTGGACGTGCGCGACCTCGACGCCGACGAGCGCGAGCGGTTCGCCGGGGACTTCGCGGGTGCGCAGAACGCCTTCGTCCGCACCCCGCGGGCCGGGCTGCGCGACACCGACCTGCTGCTGCAGCAGGTGATGCGCACCCGCGGCTACCCGGTCGAGCACTTCTCCGAGCGCGAGGAGATGATCTCGGTCGACCACCCCGACCTGGTCGGGCACTACCGTGCGGCACACGCCGTCGCCGTCGCCGAGGACGACGCCGACACGGAGTCGCTGCGCCGGGCGATGCTGGACCACGGCTACCTGTTCGACGAGCTGATCGGCGCCGGGCACCCGGAGAGCACGCAGCGGACGCTGCCGGCGTCGTGAGCGGGACGGCCGAGCTGCCGGGCGCGGCCGGACCGGAACGCACCGACGAGATCCCGTCCGGCCTGCCGGGCGCGGGTGACGTGGTGGGCGGGCGCTACGAGCTGCGCCACGTGCTCGGCCGGGGCGGGATGTCGACGGTGCACCTGGCCCACGACCGGGAGCTGGACCGCCCGGTCGCGGTCAAGCTGCTGCTGCGCGCGGGCGACCACGGCGACGTCGCCCGGCTGCGCGACGAGGCCCGCGCCGCCGCCGCGATCGACCACCCCGGCGTCGTCACCGTGCACGACACCGGCACGACCGGTCACACGGCCTGGGTCGTCATGTCCTACGTCGAGGGCGAGACCCTCGCGCGGCGCATCGGGCGGACCGGCCCGCTGGAGCCGCGGGAGGTGACCCGGATCGGGGCGGCCGTGTCCGAGGCGCTCGCCGCCGCGCACCGGGCCGGGGTGGTGCACCGCGACGTCACCCCCGGCAACATCATCCTGCGCCCGGACGGGACCGTCGTCGTGACCGACTTCGGCATCGCGCGCCTCGGCGACGGCGCCGGGCGCACCCGGACCGGTCATGTGATCGGCACCCCGCTCTACCTGGCCCCCGAGCAGGGCCGCGGCGCCGCGCACCTCGACGGCCGTGCGGATCTGTACGCGCTGGCCTGCTGCCTGTTCACCGCGCTCACCGGACGGCCGCCGTTCACCGACGCCGACCCGCTCGCGGTGGTCGTGGCGCACCTGCGGGAGACGCCGCCACGGCCGTCGTCGCTGCGCCCGGGCGTCCCACCCGCGCTGGAGGAGGTGCTCCTGCAGTCCCTGGCCAAGGACCCGGGCCGGCGCCCGCGCGACGCCGCGGCACTCGCCGCCCGGCTGCGCGCGGTGCACGGCGACCCGGCTCCCCCGCCGGTCGGCACCCGGGAGCGACCCGCCGGTGACGACACCGTCCCGGCCGCGCCGGGGGTACCCGGGGACGGGGCGGGGACGCACGCGCTGGACAGCACGCTGGCCGAGGTCGACCACGACGACGGTGCCGCCGCGGACCGCCGTCGCAGGGCCGGAGCGCTGCTGCTGGTGCTGGCCGCGCTGCTGCTGCTCGGCGCGGTCGTGGCCCTCCTGCTGCTCTGAACCGGGCTCAGGCCGGGGCCGGGGTGCGCCGCAGGACCAGGGCGAGCCCCAGCGCCCCGGCCAGCAGGGCGCTGACGTAGCCGACGACGCCCGCCCAGCCGGCGTGGTCGTAGGCGACCCCGCCGACGGCGCCGCCGATGCTGGACCCGGCGTAGTAGCCGACCAGGTAGAGCGACGACGCCTGGGCCGGCACCGCACCGGGCAGCATCGCCGAGCGCCGCCCCACCCAGGAGCTGGCGACCGAGTGGGCGCCGAAGAAGCCGACGGTCACCAGCAGCAGCCCGGCCAGGGTGGTGAGGAGCAGGTCGGGCAGGGTCACCCAGATCCCGCCGAGCGCGACCAGCGTCGCCACCCACAGCACCGGGCGGCGCCCGAACCGGTCCCCCAGCCTGCCCGCGCCGGTGGAGGCCCAGCTGCCGGCGAGGTAGCCGAGGAACACCAGCCCCACCAGGGTGCCGGGCAGCGAGAACGGCGGGGCCAGCAGCCGGAACCCGAGGTAGTTGTAGACGGTCACGAACGCGCCCATCAGCAGGAACGCCATCCCGAACAGACAGAGCAGGCCCCGGTCGGTGAGGTGCCGGCGCAGCGGTCCGCCGAGGTCACGCAGCCGCGTGCGGGCCGGGGCGGGCGCCGTCGCGGGCGGCAGGAGCAGCCGGAATGCGACGGTCGCGAGCACCGAGACCGCACCGACGGCGGCGAGTCCGGCCCGCCAGCCGCCGAGCTCGGCGACCCAGGACGCGACGAGCCGCCCGGACAACCCGCCGAGGGTGTTGCCGGCGATGAGCAGACCGACCGCGCCGCCGAGGTGCCGCGGCGCGACCTCGTGGGTGAGGTGGGCCATCGACAGGGCGGGCAGCGCCGCGAGGGCGATGCCCTGCAGCCCGCGGACGACGACGAGGGTCTCGAAGGTGGGCGCCAGCGGGGCGAGCAGTGCGAGGACCGCCGACGCCGCGAGCGCCCAGGTCATGACCCGCGCGCGGCCCCAGGACTCGGTGAGCGCGGACAGCGGCAGTACGGCGAGGGCGAGGGTGCCGGTCGTCGCCGACAGGACCAGGCTGGCCGTCGACGAGGGCACGCCGAACTCCGCCGAGAGCGTCGGCAGCAGCCCCTGCACGCTGTAGACCAGCACGAACGTCGCCAGACCCGAGAGCCACAGGGCGATGCCGAGCCGCCGGTAGCCGGGGGTGCCGCGCTCGTGGGGCGGGGCGGACCGGGTGGCGGTCGGAGCCGGGGGGCGCTCGGTCGTTGTCATCGCACACGACCGTAGGCGTCGGCGTCGGATGCGTCCAATGCATGCGTCGTCGACGTAGCATGCATCGATGCATGAGTCGTTGGCACCGGCGCTGCACCGCTTCGTCGCGGTCGCGCGCGACGGTCACCTCACCCGCGCCGCGGAGCGGATCGGGGTCCCGCAGCCCACGCTGTCGCGGGCGATCGCCCGGCTGGAGAGCGAACTGGGCGTCGCGCTGTTCCGGCGGTCCGGGCGCGGGCTGGCGCTGACCGCGGCCGGGCGGACGCTGCTGCCGCGGGCCGAGGCCGCGCTGGCCGAGCTCGGTGCGGGCGTCGCCGAGCTGGCGGGCGACGCCGACCCGGTCACCGGCCGGGTCGCGCTCGGCTTCCTCGGGACGATGGGCACCTTCGCGGTGCCGGGGATCCTGCGGGAGTTCCGGGAGCACCACCCGCGGGTGCGGATCGAGCTGGTGCAGGTGCCGCACGCGGCACTGCTGGAACGGGTCCGTGACGGCCGGGTCGACCTGGCCCTCACCTCCCCCGTGCCCGACGAGCCGGGCCTGGTCGCGACCCCGCTGGCCGAGGAGGAGCTGCGCCTCGCGGTGCCGTCCGGGCACCGGCTGGCGGGCGCTGGTGCCGCGGACCTCGCCGAGGTCGCCGACGACCCGTTCCTGCTGTTCGCCCGCGGCTACGGGCTGCAGGGGGTGGTGGAGTCGTGGTGCGCGCAGGCCGGGTTCCGCCCGCGCCGGGCGTTCGAGGGCGGGGAGACGGCGACGCTGCGCGGTCTGGTCGGGGCCGGGCTGGGCGTCGCGCTGCTCCCCGCCGGGCCGGACGTGCCGGGGGTGGTGCAGGTGCCGGTGCGCAGCCCGCACACCGTGCGGACGCTGGGGATGGTGCACGCGGCCGACCCGCGGCCGACGGCGCCGGTGCGGGACCTGCGGGCGTTCGTCGTCCGGCACGGGCCACGGTGGCTGGCCGACCACGGGTGAACCGGGGTCGGCGGGCCCGGCGGACGGCCGCGGTGCCGGACAGGGACGCGTCCGGCCCGGCCCCGGGATACCGTCGGCCCCATGACTGCGCGGACTGCGGCACCGGTCGACGACGAGGGCCGCGAGGTCGGAGTCCCGGGCAGCGTGCGGCGGGTCGTGTCGATCGTGCCGTCGCTGACCGAGGCACTGGAGGCGACCGCGCCCGGCATCGTCGTCGGCGCGACCGACTGGTGCACCCACCCCGGCGACCTCGGCGCGGAACGGATCCGGGGAACGAAGAACCCCGACGTCGAGCGGATCGTCGCGCTGGCCCCGGACCTGGTCGTCGCCAACCAGGAGGAGAACCGCCTCCCCGATCTGGACGCGCTGCGCGCCGCGGGGCTGCCGGTCTACGTCACCGACATCCGCGACGTCGACGGCGGCCTCGCCTCGCTGGGCCGACTGCTCGACGCCTGTGGGCTCGGCGAACCCGGCTGGCTGCGCGAGGCCCGCGAGCTGTGGGCCGACGTCGAGCCCGCGTCGCCGCGGCGGCGCGCCGTGGTGCCGATCTGGCGGCGGCCGTGGATGGCCGTCGGCTCGGACACCTTCACCGGCGCGGTGCTGGAACGGATCGGGATCGACAACGCACTCGCCGGCTCCCCCGAGCGCTACCCGCGGATCGACCCCGCGGCGCTGCCGGAGCACGACCTCGTCGTGCTGCCCGACGAGCCGTACCTGTTCACCGCCGACGACGGGCCCGAGGCGTTCGACGCGCCGTCGGCGCTGGTCAGCGGGCGGCTGCTGACCTGGTACGGGCCGAGCCTGGTGGAGGCGGCGCGGGAGCTGCCCGCCGCGCTCGGGACCCGCTGAGCGCCCCCGGGCGTCGTCACCGCGGCGGGACGAGCGCCGCGACGAGGGCACGCAGGTCGGCCGCCATGTCGAACCCGCCGGGGTCGGCGGGGTCGGCGGGGTCGGCCGGGGCGACCGGGGCGCCGCCGGGAGGGCGGTCGAGCAGCCACTGGACCTGCAGCCCGTCGGCCGCGGCCAGCAGCAGCCGGGCCACCCGGTCCGGGGTGAGCTCCCCGGCGGGCGCCGCGCCGGCTCCGGGGTCGGCACCGGGGTCCGCACCCGGACCCGCTCCGGGCTCCAGCTCCGCGGCGAGCGCGGTCCGCAGCCGGTCGTAGCGCCGGGCGAACCAGTCGTGGGCGGCGTGACCCGGATCGGTCGCCTCGGCCGAGGTGACCGCGTACAGCCGGACCAGACCGGGCTCGGACCCGTTGTCGCGCACGGTCTCCAGCAGCGCCTCGGGGCCGCTCCCGGGCTCGGCGCGCGCGGCGGCGGAGCGCTCGTCGCGGGCCTGCAGCACCGCGACCAGCAGCGCCTGCTTGGACCCGAAGTAGTGGAACAGGGTCGGCTCGCTGACCCCGACCCGGCGCGCGATCTCCTTCGTCGACGACGCGTGGAACCCGCCGGTCGCGAACACCTCCAGCGCCGTGTCCAGGATCTGCTCCCGCCGCTGCCGCCCCTTGGCGTAGCGCCCGCGTGCCGTCCTCACCGGTCGAGGCTAACCCACGAATCCCGAGTGTCACTAGGTTTTCACGGGTACGGTGGCCCCATGCCTTCCGTCGACGAGGACCTGCTCACCACACTCATCGCCCGGCTCGACCTGGAGGCGAAGGTCCGGCTGCTGACCGGGGCCGACTTCTGGTCCACCCCGGCCGAGCCCGCGATCGGGCTGCGCCGGATGGTGCTGTCGGACGGCCCGTCCGGGGTGCGCGGGGAGAGCTTCGACGAGCGGTCGCCGTCGCTGTCGCTGCCGTCGTCGACGGCACTGGGGGCGACCTGGGACCCGGATCTCGCCCGCCGCTACGGCTCGGCCCTGGGCGCCGAGGCCCGCCGGCAGCACGCCGACGTCGTCCTCGGGCCGACGATCAACCTGCACCGCACCCCCTTCGGCGGCCGCCACTTCGAGGCGCTGTCGGAGGACCCGCTGCTGACCGGCGAGCTCGCCGCGGCCTACGTGGAGGGGCTGCAGGCGCACGGGGTCGCCGCGACACCGAAGCACTACGTCGCCAACGACGCCGAGTCCGAGCGCTTCACCGTGGACAACGCGGTCGACGAGCGGGCGCTGCACGAGCTGTACCTGGCCGCGTTCGAACCGGCCGTCACCCGGGCCGGGGCGTGGGCGGTGATGTCGGCCTACAACGCCGTCAACGGCGCGACGATGAGCGAGAACCCGCTGCTCGCCGAGCCGCTCACCGGCGAGTGGGGCTTCGACGGGCTCGTGATGTCGGACTGGGGCGCGGTGCGCGCCACGGTCGCGTCGGCGCGCGCCGAGCAGCACCTGGTGATGCCCGGCCCGGTGGGCTCCTGGGGCGAGCGCCTGGTCGCCGCGGTGCGCGACGGCGAGGTCGAGGAGTCCGTCGTCGACGGCAAGCTGCGGAGGCTGCTGCGCCTGGCCGCCCGGGTCGGCGCGCTGGAGGTGGCACCGACGCCGCCCGCCGTCCCGGCCGCCGAGGACGGCGCCGTCGTGGCCCGCGGGCTCGCCGTCGCGGGCAGCGTCCTGCTGCGCAACACCGGCGAGCTGCCGTGGGACGCCTCGTCGCTCGGCACGGTCGCGGTGCTCGGGCACAACGCCGCGCTCGCCCGCACCCAGGGCGGCGGGAGCGCCACGGTCCGACCCGCCGCGGTCGTCGCGCCGCTGGACGGGCTGCGCGCCGCGCTCGGCGAGGACCGGGTGCGGTACCGGCTGGGCGCGCAGGTCGCCGAGGGCGTGCAGCCCTTCGACCCGGCCACGGTCACCGACCCGGTCACCGGGGAACCCGGACTGCGCGCGGTGTTCCGCGCCGCGGACGGCTCCGCGCTGCGCAGCGAGCACCGGCTCGGCGCCTCGCTGATCTGGATGGGCGCCGAGATCCCCGACGGCGCCGAGACCGTCGAGGTGTCGGCGCGGTGGGCACCCGAGCCCGGGACGCACCGGGTCGGGGCCGCCGCCGTCGGGCACGTGACGGTGCACGCCGACGGAACGGCGGTGCTCGACACCGAGGCGGTCCTGACCGGCGACGAGGGTCCGGGCGCGGCCATCTTCGAGGCCCCCTCGGTGACCGGGGAGGTCGGCACCGACGGACCGGTCGACCTGGTGTTCCGGTTCCGCCCGTCCGGCGGCGAGGCCGGCATGGCGCTGTTCGCGCTCACCGTCGGGACCGAGACCGTCGTCGCCGACCCGCAGGCCGAGGTGGCCGCGGCGGCCGCGCTGGCGGCGGCCTGCGACGTCGCCGTCGTCGTGGTCGGGACCAGCGACCGGATCGAGAGCGAGGGCTTCGACCGCACCTCGCTGGCGCTGCCCGGCCACCAGGACGACCTGGTCCGGGCCGTCGCCGCGGCCAACCCGCGCACCGTGGTGGTGGTCAACTCCGGTGCCCCGGTGCTGCTGCCCTGGCGCGACGAGGTGGCCGCGGTGCTGCTCGGCTGGTTCGGCGGCGAGCGCTTCGGCGACGCCGTCGCCGACGTGCTGCTCGGGCACGCCGAGCCGGGCGGGCGGCTGCCGACCACCTGGCCCGCCACCGGCGAGGAGCGCTCGGTGCTCTCCGGGCGCCCGACCGGCGGCGTCCTGCGCTACGACGAGGGCGTGCACGTCGGGCACCGCAACTGGCTGCGCCACGGCGAGACGCCGGCCTACCCGTTCGGGCACGGGCTCGGCTACACCACCTGGACCCTCGACGACGCCGTCGCCGGGCCCTGGTCGGCCGACGGCGTCGCGGTGACGGTCAGCCTGACCAACACCGGCGACCGGGCGGGCCGCCAGGTCGTGCAGGCCTACCTGTCCCGGCCCGGCTCCGACGTCGAGCGGCCCGCCCGCTGGCTGGTCGGCTGGGCGGTCGTCGACGCCGCCCCCGGCACGACGACGGCCACCGTGGCGGTGTCACGGCGCGCGTTCCGCCACCGTGCGGGCGGGACGTGGGCGACCGAGCCGGGGACCTACGACCTGCACCTCGGGTTCTCCGTGTCCGACACCCCGCTGCACGCGACGGTGGAGGTCGTCGGCGAGGGCTGAGCGGTCAGCCCGTGGCGGGCTCGAGCGTGACCTCGTCCACTGGACCGGCGCGACGCACGTGACGCTGGACAACTCCGCCGACGACGTGCCGGTCGACGACCTCGTCGACCGGCTCCTGGCGGCCGTTCCCGGCTGAGCCGGTCCGGTCCGGGTCAGCCGGCGTGCGCGGCCCGCACCAGGTCCGAGCACTTCTCCCCGATCATCATCGTGGTGATGTTCGGGTTGATCGCCGGCAGGAACGGCATCGCCGACGCGTCGGCGACCCGCAGGCCCTGCACCCCGCGGACCCGCAGCTGCGGGTCCAGGACGGCGCCCGGGTCGTCGTCGGTGCCCATCCGCGCCGTGCACGCCGGGTGGTAGACGGTGTTGTGGGTCTTGCCGATGTAGTCGGCGAGCTCGTCGTCGGTCACGGCGTCCGGGCCCGGCGCCAGCTCGGCGGCGATCCACTCCTTCAGCTCCGGCTGCTCGGCGATGCGGCGGGCCAGCCGGATGCCCGCGGTCATCACCCGCATGTCGTGGCCCTCGGGGTCGGTGAAGTAGCGCGGGTCGACCCGGGCCCGGTCCCGGAAGTCGCGGGTGCGCAGCCGCACGGTCCCCCGGGACCGGCCACGGGTGACGTTCGGGGTGAGGCAGAACCCGTTGTCGGTGGTCGGGTAGCCCCACCGCAGTGTGTTCATGTCGAACGGCACCGAGCCGTAGTGCATCATCAGGTCCGGCCGGTCCAGGGCCGGGTCGGTACGAGCGAACAGCCCGATCTCCCACCACTGCGTCGACTCGGTGACCATCGGCTTCGCCGCGTCCCAGAAGACCAGGCCCTCGACGTGGTCGTCGAGGTTCGAGCCGACGCCGGGCAGGTCCGAGCGGACCTCGATGCCGAACTCGCGCAGGTGCTCCCCCGGGCCGATGCCCGAGAGCATCAGCAGCTTCGGGGTGTCGATCGCCCCCGCGGAGAGGATCACCTCGCGCTCGGCGTGCGCGGTCTCGCGGCCCGGACCGATGCCCCGCTGGTACTCGACGCCGGTGGCGCGGGTGCCGTCGAACAGCACCTGCGAGGCCCAGCAGTCGGTGCGCACCTCCAGGTTCGGGCGCGAGCCCAGGATCGGGTGCAGGTAGGACACCGACGCCGAGGCGCGGGTGCCGTCGGGGAAGGAGTTGATCTGGAAGTACCCGGCGCCGTCGGTGACGGTGTGGCCCTCGTTGAACCGCACCGTCGGCATGCCGACCTGCGCGGCGGCGGCCAGCACGGCGTCGCCGCAGGGGTCCTTCGCGGGGATCTGCATGAGGTTGACCGGGCCGGAGCGGCCGTGGCCGTCCCAGTCGCCGTCGTTGGTCTCCAGGCGCCGGATCAGCGGCCAGCACTCGTCGGCGGACCAGCCGGTCAGGCCGGACGCGGCCCACTCGTCGAGGTCCTCGCGCGGGGTCCAGAAGGCGATGCAGGAGTTGTGCGAGCCGCAGCCGCCGAGCACCTTCGCGCGGGCGTGGCGCATGTGGGAGTTGCCGCGCTCCTGCGGCTCGACCGGGTAGTCCCAGTCGTAGCCGGAGTCGAGCAGCGCCATCCACTCGGTGAGCCGCAGGATGTTCGGGTCGCCGACGTCGGACGGGCCCGCCTCCAGCAGCAGCACCCGCGCCGCGGGGTCCTCCGAGAGCCGCGCGGCGAGCGCGCAGCCCGCCGAGCCGCCACCCACCACGATGTAGTCGAACCGGTCGGTCACGCCGTCTCCCCCATGCCCTGCTCGATCTCCTTCGCCCGGTGCTCGGGCAGACAGCCCAGCCCGTGGCGGCCGCGCAGCCGGAACCACGCCAGCCCGGCCAGCGCCACGACCCCGATGAACAGGAACGCGATGAACCGCAGCCACCCGGTGCCGTAGACCTCTTCGCGCGGCCAGGCCAGGTTGATCGCCATCGCCGCGCCCCACAGCACCGCGAGCACGTTCACCGGCAGGCCGAGACGCCCCAGCGAGAAGTACCCCTTCTGGCCCTCCTCCGGCCACTGCCCGCGCAGCCGCCGCACCAGCATCGGCACCGTGACCAGCAGGTACGCGATGTAGATCATGATGATCGCCACGCTGGTGACCGCGGTGAAGACCTCGGGCACGCCGATGTTCGCGACCAGGATCAGGATCGCGACCACCCCGACGACGATCGCCGGCACCACCGGCGTCTTGTGCCTCGGGTCGATCCGCGCCAGCACGGAGCCGGCGGGCAGTGCGTTGTCGCGGGCCATCGCGAACATCAGCCGGATCGCCGCGGTGTGCACCGCGAGCAGGCAGACGATCACCGCGATGCTGATGGTGATCAGGAAGACCCGGCCGATGGTGCCGCCGGCGACCTCCAGCAGCACGAGCTGCCCGCCGCCGTCCTTGCTGCCCAGGCGCGGGTCGGCCAGGTCCGGTGCGGCCAGGATGATCCCGAGCAGGATGAGCCCGCCGAGCACGAACGACGCGACGACCGCGCGCAGGATCGCCGCCGGGGCGGTGCGCCGCGGGTCGACCGTCTCCTCGCCGAGCGAGCTGGCGGTGTCGAAGCCGTACATCACGTAGGCCGAGGCGAGCGCCGCGACCAGGAACGTGCCGAAGTAGCCGCCGCCGCCCGCCGCCGGCGCCGGGGTCTCGAACAGCACCGAGACGGGGTTGCGGATGCTCAGCAGCAGCGCCACGACGATGACGACGGCGGCGATCAGCTCGATGAACACCCCGGTGGAGTTGATCCGCGCCATCAGCTTCACCCCGACCGCGTTGATCACCGTGGTGAGCACGATCAGGATCGCGCCGAGCAGCACGCCGTTGACGGCGGCGTCGCCCGCGTCGGAGGCGTCGCCGACGAGCTGGAAACCCGACCAGATCTGCGGGAACGTCAGCTGCGCGGCCAGCGCGACCGCCGCCAGCGACACCACCGAGGCGGTGAACATCATCCAGCCGGCCAGCCAGGACACGGTCGGCCCGGCCAGCTGCTTGGACCAGTTGTAGACCGACCCGGCGACCGGGTAGCGCCCGGCCAGCTCGGCGAAGGACAGCGCCACCATGAACTGGCCGGCGAACACCATCGGCCAGGACCACCAGTAGGCCGCGCCGCCGGTGCCGAAGCCGAAGTAGAACAGCTGGAACGTGCCGGTCAGGATCGAGATGTAGCTGATCCCGGCCGCGAAGCTGGCGAACTTGCCGATACTGCGGTCGAGGGTCTGGCTGTAGCCGAACTCGGCGAGTCCTCCCCCGTCGCCGTCGGCGCCCGGGGAGCGGTCCCGCCGGGTCGGTTCGGGAACGGTCATCGTGGACCTCCTGGGCCGTTGCGTCGCGTCATCATGGCGGCCTCAGCGGCCCGAGAACCATCCCTGGGGCTGCGGATCGGTGTTGGTCCACACGTGCTTGATCTCCTGGTACTCGGCCAGCCCGGTCGGGCCCAGCTCGCGGCCGTTGCCGGACCGGCCCATGCCGCCCCACTCCGCGCCCGGGAAGTACGGGTGGAAGTCGTTGATCCAGACGGTGCCGTGGCGCAGCGCGGACGCGACCCGGTGGGCGCGGCCCATGTCGGCGGTGAACACCGCACCGGCCAGGCCGTACTCGGTGTCGTTGCCCAGGCGGACGGCCTCCTCCTCGGTGGTGAACCGCTCGACGGTCAGCAGCGGGCCGAAGGTCTCCTCGCGGATCAGCCGCGAGTCCGGCGCCAGGTCGGTGATCACCGTCGGCAGGTAGAAGTAGCCCTTCCCGAGCTCCGGGTCGTCCGGGCGGGCGCCGCCGCAGCGGATCGTGGCGCCCTCGGCGCGGGCGGCCGCGACGAAGTCCTCGATCTTGGCCAGGTGCGCGGCGGAGACCAGCGGGCCGACCTCGACGCCCTCGGTGAGACCGTTGCCGAGCCGGATCCGCTGCGCGCGGCGCACCACCTCGTCCACGACGGCGTCGGCGACCGAGTCCTCGATGATCAGCCGGGCCCCCGCGGAGCAGACCTGGCCGGAGTGCAGGAACACCGCGAGCATCACGTAGTCGACGGCGAGCTCGAAATCGGTGTCGGCGAAGACGATGTTCGGGTTCTTCCCGCCCAGCTCGACGGCGGTGCGCTTCACCGTCTCGGCCGACGCCCGGATGATCTTCTGGCCGGTGGACAGGCCGCCGGTGAAGCTGACCATGTCCACGTCCGGGTGCTCGGTCAGCGGGGCGCCGACCGACGGCCCGTCGCCGAGCACGATGTTCACCACGCCGGCCGGGATCCCGACCTCCTCGCACAGCTCCACCAGCACGATCGAGGTCAGCGGGGTGACCTCGCTGGGCTTGATCACCATCGTGTTGCCGGCGGCGATCGCCGGGGCGACCTTCCAGGACAGCTGCAGCAGCGGATAGTTCCACGGGGTGATCAGCGCGCAGACGCCGACCGGCTCGTGCACGATCCGCGACACCACGGCCGGGTTGCCGGTGTCGACGATGCGGCCGGCGTCCTTGTCGGCGAGCCCGGCGTAGTAGCGGAAGACGGCGGTGACGTCGTCGACGTCCTGGCGGCCCTCCGCGATCGTCTTGCCGGTGTCGAGGGTCTCCAGCCGGGCGATCTTCTCCCGGTCCCGCACCAGCAGGTCGGCGATCCGCCCGAGGAGCGCACCGCGCTCGCCGGTCGTGGTCCGCTGCCACGGTCCGTCGTCGAAGGCACGGCGCGCGGCGGCGACGGCACGGTCGACGTCGTCGGGTCCGGCCTGGTCGACCTCGGTGACCGTCGAGGCGTCGTAGGGGTTGATCACCGGGGCGGTCCCGGCGGACCCGGTGGTCCAGCTTCCGTCGATGTAGAGGCTCGGCACGGCGCGAGCTTTCACCGGGAACCGGTCGGTGTGCAAACCCGGGCCGGACACCCGTGTGCAGGGACACGGTCACGCCTTCCAGCCGCCCCACGTGGCAACGTACGGAATGCCGGGTTACAGTTGCGCAATGAGCAACACGGTGCGCGGACGGGAGCCCGGGGTGCAGTCGGTCGACCGGGCCATCACCCTGCTGACCCTGCTGGCCGACCGCAGCGAGGCGGGGGTCAGCGAGCTCGCGGCCTCGCTCGACGTCCACAAGTCGACCGCCTTCCGGCTGCTCGGGGCGCTGGAGGAGCGCGGCCTGGTCGAGCAGATCGCCGACCGCGGCAAGTACCGCCTCGGGTTCGGGCT
The DNA here is from genome assembly GCF_024124365.1 of Pseudonocardia sp. McavD-2-B. Taxonomy (NCBI): domain Bacteria; kingdom Bacillati; phylum Actinomycetota; class Actinomycetes; order Pseudonocardiales; family Pseudonocardiaceae; genus Pseudonocardia; species Pseudonocardia sp. McavD-2-B. Next base: position 1,420 of record NZ_JAMXSG010000004.1, on the reverse strand, counting down.
TATCCCGCTCGCCGGCCGTGTCGCCGAGCGCCTGGAGGTCACCACCCAGGGCCACCCGGTCTGCGAGACGCTCGCGGAGCGGCTCGGCGAGACCGTCAACATCGCCATCCCCGACCGCGGGTGGGCGGTCAACGTCGACCAGGCCCGCGGCCCGTCGATGGTCACCACGTTCAACTGGCTCGGCCGGATCACCCCGATGCACAACACCTCCAGCGGCAAGGTGCTGCTCGCCTCGGTCGTCCTCGACGACCCGGGAACGATGCCGGACACCGTGCCGGAGCAGGGCCGCGACACGCTCGTGGAGGAGCTGCGCCGGGTCCGCCGCCACGGGTACGCGTGGTCGCTGGAGGAGCTGGAGACCGGCCTCAACGCCGTCGCCGCGCCGGTGGTGGACCACGGCGGTGCGGTGGTGGCCGCGCTCTCCGTGTCCGGGCCCGCCTACCGGCTCTCCGCCGAGCGGATCGAGCGGATCACCCCGGAGGTCGTCGCCGCGGGGCGTGAGATCAGCCGTCGCATGGGGTTCTGGCGCGACCGCTGAGCCGCGGGCCTACGGCGGCGGGGCCGGCGCGGGCCCCTGCAGGCGTTCCAGCACCGGCGGCAGGGTGCGCTCCAGCTCGTCGCCGTGCCGCTCGAACTCGCGCCGCAGGAACGGCGCCGCCAGCTTCAGCAGACCCTTGAGCCGTACCCGGGCGTGGAAGCTCACGACGCTCCCCCCACCCTCGGCCGGCTCGACGACGATCTCCTCGGTCGCGGTGACCGTCGGGTTCTCCCCGACGAACACGACCCGACCGGCCGTCAGCTCCCGCAGCGTGTGGTCGAGCTCGCTCTCCCGTCCGCCCCACACCGACACCGTGTGCCAGGCGGCGCCGACCGCGACCGGGCCGCCGCCGTCGGAGCGGGTGCTGGAGCGCACGGTGGGGTCCCAGATCTCGCTGTGCCCGTGGTCGGCCAGGTAACCGAGCACCGTCTCCGCAGGGGTGGACACCGTCATCACCCGCTGGACGCCGACCACGACGCTCCTCTCCCCGACCGGGCGCCGCTCGGGACCCGGCCCGCTGCTCCCGACCGGCGCAGATGGTCTCACGGCGACCGGTCATGATCGCGGGCCCGTGCCGGTTTCCCCGGAACGCCCGTGCCGGCGGCGCGCGGCGCGCACACTCCTCCCGACGCGGGTGGGCCGGGCGGGCCCGCCACCGACGACGGAGGTGCCGCGGTGCACGACCGAGACCGACCGGGGACGCCGTGGACGAGTGGCGGGCCCCGCCCCGGACCGCGCCCGTCGTCGGACGGGACGGCGCACTCCGACCCGGACGGTCTCGACGTCGCCGCGACGGCGCTCGACCGCGTCGCCGAGGACCTCACCGGGGACGCGGCGCTCGTCGGGCCCGCCGTGCCGGTGCCCGGCTTCGCGGCCGGGACG